>OMUK01000096.1 GCA_900314215.1 uncultured Prevotellaceae bacterium | reverse complement strand
GTTTCTCGCTTTTTATTTGTATTTTTGCCATGTCGTGTTGAAGAATTGCTAATTTGTTTTTGCACCACTAAGTTAAGTGATTTTTTTGACATGGCCAAATCCTGAGCAACTTTTTGTTGCTCAGGACATTATAAAATATTAAAGACTATTGTGGTGCGGATATTAGGTTAACTTTATTACGCTTATGTAGAACCATGCAAACTATTCACCTCTATGAATGTTTCACTCAATACATCGAGAGACAAGGGCACGGGGCGCGACACTGTGGTGACGCGCAAGAGGGTGCGTGCGGCGCGGCGCTCCTACTTGGGCGACTGGGTGCTCGAGGACAGCCGCCCCGACCGCCTCTACACCAGCGCGGGCTACTGCGACGCGGCAGGCGACTCGGTGAGCTTCCACTACTGGGTGAAAGACCAGTTGGGCTCGGTGCGTGCCATCTACGACAGCCGCGGCTGCCTGGAGCAAGCCACCGACTACCTTGCCAGTGGCGTGCCAGTTGAGTACGGCCTGCCGCCATCAATAAGCATGGCCAGTGACATGGAGGTGGCTGGTGCTCAAAAGGCACCTGCTGTGGCAACTGACGATGCCACTGGCAGCACAGCGGTGGCAGTGACAGTGGTGGATGTTGACCGGCACAAGCATTGTGGCAAGGAGCTGGAGATGTTCTCGGGCCTGGGCTGGTACGACAACCAGGCGCGGCTCTACGACCCCGTGCTCATGCGCTTCACCACCCCCGACCCCCTGGCCGAGAAATACTACTCCACCTCTCCCTACGCCTACTGCCAGAACGATCCCCTGGCCAAGGTCGACCTCAACGGGAAAGATGACTATAGAGTGACTGGACAGGGATATTTGCAACTGATAAAAAAAACAAATAGTAGCTCCGACTATATCTACTCCTCAATCAACAGCAACGAAAAAATTGAAGTGCCAAAGTCATTTATTGGAGGCCAACTATCGGAAACGATAACTGCAACATCTTCATCTGGGAAAAAAGAGATGGCAGATGTTACAACTTATACAGGACAAAAGATAATGCCTGTTTATTTATTCATGCGAGATAATACAAATGTAGAATGGTCTTTTCTTTCAGTGAGCAGAGGTAACACGTCAACAGAACATATAGGCACTTCACACAGTGATGGAAGTGATGCATCTCAAAGCTACATGAATTCGAAATATTGCGACAAGGATGCTAAAGTTGTTATTGCTAGACATTTTCACACGAATGGCTCAACAGTGGTCTCACAAGGAGATGTTGATGTGGCAAAAGAAATTCAAAAGAAATCACCCCAAGCAAAATTCTATATCGACATTCCACGCTCCAATGAAAGCATAGAATATGACTCACAAACTGTGCCGTATACGCTTCCCGGAGTCATCATTGAGTTTAATAAATAGATATTGCTTTATGAGAATAAGAATTTCGACCATCATGGTTTTCCTCATTTTATTGGCCTCATGTCAAACAAATGTAGTTGAGTATCCCGTATTTTCATGGGAAAAAGAATTTGGGGATTGCCCTATAATGAAATTTGACAATTATTAATTCAATGAGCTATGCAACAAAGACTTAAAGGCTGCAATGATGGCCTTTGCTGATCACAGTTCTTCAGATTACTACGTGATTGACGTGAGTCAGTGTGGCGACAGTGTGAAATTCATGGCGTGGGCATGGGGTTTTGGCTTACTTCGCGATGATATTGTGAGAAGAGGGGAGACCAATAGATGGGGAGTGATAACCCTTGTGGCCCAAAAACATCCGAAACTAAAAAAACAGTTATTTTTCCCCTGCACTGAGACCAATCTAAAATTCATGCGTAAGACTAGGCATTCAACGATTATGAAGCCACAATACGTGAAACTTACTAAGTATTCACGCGTGTTCTATTATGATTGGGTAACGATGATGAGGGGATTTGTATTGAAAGACTCCCTGAATATAAATGAGCTTTATGTCGACAACAAGAAAATTGATGACTACAGAACACTGCTGAGGAAATAATTCCAGAGTGGGCAAATCTAATTAAATTGACCAGAAATACAGCAGTACCTCCTGAATTTTGTTGTTTCCCGCAATATAAACATCTACGATATGAAAAAAAATGTTACGATCACCTTGGTCTTGCTTTTTGTTCTAGCCTCCTGCCAAAAAAACGTAGTTGAATATCCTGTGTTTTACTGGCCCAACAAGGGGATTGAGCGCGACTATACACTGACATTTGACAACTGCCAGTTCAACTGCTTGTGCAACGAAAAAGTAAAGGCTGTCTTGTTGGCTTTTGTAGAACACAGCTCGTATGATTCTTACATACTTGATATAGAGCAGAAAGGCGATAGCGTGGGTTTTGTGGCGACTGGACATGATCTTTCTTTCCTGCTCTATTCTCTTGTAAAGGAAGGAAGAACCAACGTATGGATGACAATGAGTCATGTGGCACAGGATAGCTCGAATGAGATTAAAACGATTTTTCTTCCACGCATTGCCACCAATCTTAAAGTAACGCACAAGACGGGACACGCGACAATCATGAAGCCACAGTATGTGAGACTTGGTGACGACGAGTACTGGATTAGATATCCATCGGTAACGGAGTTGAAAGGGTATTTATTGAACGACTCTTTGCATATAGACCAGTTGTGTATCGATGGCAAAAAAATCAACGACTACAAGACTCTATTGAAGAAGTAAGTAACTAAAAAACAAAAAAGGCAATGAAAAAATTAATTATATTATTGATTCTTGCTTCCTGCTTTGCACATCGAGCAAGTGCTGTGCGCCTGGGGGAGTTTCTGAAATTGCACAGCTGGAGGTCGACAATATCAATTACACGATGCTACCCGAAAGTATCATGGTGAGTGTCGCCATTCAACGTGAAAAATTTGACAGTTGGAAAAATCTGAGTACAACGAAAATTTTGACCGATAAATCCCAAATAAAGGAAGTGATGGATTCCTTTAAAGCGTGCACAATCAAGTCAACGTTGCCCTGCAAAACCGATAAAGTGTCAAAATACATGATGATATATAGGAAAAAAGGATATTACTATACAATTAGGTTCAGTGAAGACACTGTCGACGCAAGATGCAGGGTATTCATCTTTTCAAAAGGCAAAATTCTGGTATCATGGTTAGGCCAAACTGGAGAACTTGACTTTGGCGAATACAAATGCGTAAACGGCCAGCCTGTGCTGAAATTGTTAAGGCAGTTATTATAATATGGAATTATTTTGAATGACTTGTCAACTTGTTGTGACCAAGGGCGCACACCGGCCAAGAACAGTGAGAGAAATGACGATGATGCATATAAAAATACAAACATTGAAACACGATGAAACAACTGAAACAACTGGCGCTGGCGGCAGCATTGCTGCTGGCAGCGGTGCCGGCCATGCAGGCTGGCGAGAGCCTGGGAGCCTACTTGAAGGCGGGCTTCAACATGTCGAACTACGTGATGGGCAAGATGCCCCACGGCATGAAGCCGGGCTTCCACTTCGGGGCGGGCTACGAGTACCGCCTGGCCCCGCGCTGGGGCATGGCCATGGAAATGTACATGAGCTTCCAGGGCGCCAAGTTCGACCCCAAGAAAATCGACAACATCGACGAGGTGATGGTGGCCGACGAGCCGGGCGTGGAGCTCGACCGCAACGTGACGCTCAGCGCCATCTACTTTGAATTGCCGGTGCTGGCCAAGTTCTACGTCACGCCACGCTGGAGCATCGACGTGGGCCCGCAGCTGGGCATAGCGGCACAAAACCACCTGAAGATGGGCGACGAGCAGGTCGACAAGGTGGGGCGCTCGTTTGAAACCTGGGACCTGAGCGCCTCGGCGGGCGTGACATGGAACGCCACGCCGCGGCTGATGGTGCAGGCGCGCTACAACCTGGGCCTGATAAAGGTGATGAAGGGCATCGACATCGACGAGTACAGGCCGCAGGCAAGAAACCTCAACTACGACGACCGCATCCAGAACCTGCAGCTCGCAGTGGGCTACCGCTTCTGAGGCCACTGCTGGCGGGTATTTCGGTTGATTTTTGAAAAAATGTGGGCTTTTTGCTTTTAAATCTTGAGAATAACTATTAATTTTGCAACCGAATTTGCTGAAACGTGATTGCCTACAGCCGTGCAAGCCCCTCTAGGGCAGCCATGCAGGGGCGTAGGCGACATCGCTGCAAGCATTGACAAGAAGACTCACATCTTTTTAAAAACAAGTAAATTACAAAGCAAAATATGGCAAACAAGACAAAAGGTAGTGCTCGCACCTCGGTAGAGGGCATCAACGATTCCCTCTCAAATATCGAGCAGAAATTGGAGAACAATCAGAAGTATATCTACTACGCTCTCATAGCAATCTTGGTGATTATCCTGGCAGTGGGCGGCTTCCTGTGGTACCGCAGCAGTGCCATCGACAAGGGCAACAAGGAGATAGGCAAGGCCGACATCCAACTGCTCATGTACCAGAATCCCGACAGCGCACTCACGCTCTACAAGCGTGTGGCCGACCGCCAAAGCTTCGGTCCTGCCAACCGCGCCGCTCAGATGGCTGCTACCCTGCTTTACAGCAAGGGAAATTATGACGAGGCGCTCAAGTACCTGAAGAAGAGCAAGCCCGAGGGTGATGTGGCAGGCCCCGCCATCAAGTCGCTCGAGGGTGACTGCTATGTGAACAAGAGCATGGCCAAGGGCGGCAAGTCGTACTACAACGAGGCCCTCTCGAGCTACGACGAGGCTATCAAGCTCGCCGGCGACAACGAGAACTACACCCCAGTGTTCATGATCAAGAAGGCCACTGTGCTGCACGCCCTCAAGAAATACAGCGACGAGCTCAAGGTGTATGAGGATATCAAGCAAAAGTATCCCACCTATGCAATTCAAAACCGCATCAACCTCGACAAGTATATCGAGCGTGCCAAGGCTCTCACTGGCAAGTAAAAAAGATTTAATTCAAGTATATACCACTATGATGGATTGGGCAAAGGCAGCCAATGTGCCATTGCCCAATCTTTTTTTTGTGCTTATTGCCTAGAAAAGCACTATCTTTGCTGTTGCGAAACAATCCAAAAAATTCTATAGAACAATGAAGACAATCTACAAGCGCATTCTGCTCAAGCTCAGCGGCGAGTCGCTGGCTGGCGAGCAAGGCCATGGCATCGATGCACAGCGTGTGGCCGACTATTGCGAGCAAATCAAGGAAATCGCCGACGCCGGCGTCGAGGTGGCTATCGTGATAGGCGGCGGCAACATCTTCCGCGGCCTCAAGGGCGCCGCCCAGGGCTTCGACCGCGTGAAGGGCGACTACATGGGCATGCTGGCCACTGTGATCAACTCGCTGGCGCTCTCGAGCGGCCTCGATGCCGTGGGCCAGCCATCGCAGGTGCTCACGGCCATCAACATGTTTCCCATCGGCGAGCAGTATAGCAAGTGGCGCGCCATCGACCTGATGAAGCAGGGCAAGGTGGTGATCATGTCGTGTGGCACGGGCAACCCCTTCTTTACCACCGACACGGGCTCGGCCCTGCGCGGCATCGAGGTGGGCGCCGACGTGATGCTCAAGGGCACCCGAGTCGACGGCATCTACACGGCCGACCCCGAGAAGGACCCCACGGCCACCAAATTTGACCGCATCTCCTACGACGAGATCTACCGCCGCGGCCTCAAGGTGATGGACATGACTGCCACCATCATGTGCAAGGAGAACAACCTGCCCATCCACGTGTTTAACATGGACGTGAAGGGAAACCTGCGCAAGGTGCTCACCGGCGAGCCCTGCGGCACAGTTGTGTATCAAGACGGCAAGTAGTGAGCCGCAGCCACTGCAACAGCAATTGCAGGCAGGGGGCGCAATGGGCGCTTCCTGCCTGCAATTTTTTTCGCCTCTCGCGAAGCGAACACATGGATGGTGAAGTGCAGCGCCCCCTGCCCGGGCTACAAGGGCTGGATGTAGTGCATCTGCAAGTTGTAGCAGATGAATAGCGCCGCTGCCAGCAGCAGGGCGTAGCCTGCCATGAATCCCGATAGCGAGTGGCGCCATTTCTTGTCGTGCAGCAGGCACAGCACATAGGTGGCCACCACGGCAAAGAGTGGCTGCAGCGGCAGCACATAGCGCGCCATGGCTCCGCCGGTGGAGTAGGCGATGGCCAGGAAGCACACCACGGGCCACAGGGCAATCCAGCCCAGTCCGCGCCCGCGGCGCCAGCCTATAAACAGGTAGTAGAAGAGCGACAGCCCCCCTATGGCATACCACGTCCACGTGACGCGCGACATGATGTTGTTGATGTCGTAGTTGCCCCTGAGCCAGGGGAATGGGATGAGGTATAGCGACGATGAGGTGATGGGCAGGAGCGCCACCTTGCGCCACAGCGGGTAGTAGAAGTAGTCGCCCAGCAAGTCGCGCAGGGGCTGCTGCGTGGGGCCTATGATATACATCTCGCTCATGCGGTCGGCGCTGCGGGTTGTGTTCACCACAATGCGCACCTGGTGGAAGAAATAGGCCTCGCGGGCAAACACCTCGGTGCCCAGGTAGAAGAGCACAAGGGTGATGAGCATCAATATGCCGCCCATTTTCCAGTTGCCCCTCACGTTGCCGGCCACGGCAAGCACCACGCCTGCTGCCACAAAGTAGCCCATGTTGCCGCGCGTGGAGATGAGCATGCCCGCGCCCAGGAAGAAGATGAGCACCTCTTTCCACTGCTTCACGCCCTGGGGCTTCTCGCGGGCCGCCAGTCCTGCCAGCACATAGCCCACCATGGCCATGCCTATGTAGTTGAGGGCCTCTTTCTGCAGCATCACGCCCTGCGAGAGGTAGAAGGTGAGCAGCGATATCATGAGCATGGTGATCAACATCACGCGCTGGCTCTTCACGCCCGTGCGGCCAGCCAGCAGGCGGCACGCCATGAAGCCGAACGTGATGATCGAGAGCAGCGTGAGCATGTAGTTCACCGCCATGGGCCACACCAGGCTCACGCCCAGCACGGTCCAAGTCAAGTAAATCATGGCCGGCAATCCGTAGTAGTGCACGTGCCGCTGGGCGGGCGCGCTGCCGTTGAAGTAGTGCAGGGCGCACTTGTAGTAGTTGTTGCCGTCGCTATTGATGTGCGGGGCCTCGAGTGTGCATCCCTGCATCACGGTCCAGCTCCACATGTTGTAGATAGCCAGTGCCATGAGGCCTAAGCCCACCACATAGAGCACCACCAGGCTGCCGCGTGTGCAGTGGCGCGAGCGGGTGAGCAAGCAGCGCGGCACGGCATAGGCCACCGCCATGGCCGCCACAATGCGGGCGGTGTCGGGCGCGGCGAAATATTGGGCTGTGACCGCTGCCACTGCCACGATGGCTAGGGCCTCGAGCGCGAGCAGCGCGAGGTTGAAGTGCCGCCGGGCGGGCGTTGTTCCAAATAGCGTAGTTATAGTCATATATGTTGCAAATTTAATACTTTTATTGATGCCGTGGCAAATCTTTGTCGCAATATGATTGCCATGTGGGCAATATTTTCTATCTTTGCTATTAATTAGGAATTGAAGGCTAAGATGGCTGGTGACATGGAATTGACTCAAATCGATGTGGATGAGGTGTTGCGCAAGCGCATTCCCCACCGGTACCGTTATATTCCCAGATTCCTGATCAGCTGGCTTGCACGCGCCATTCACCAGGACGAGCTCAACGCCATATTGCGGCACATGGCTGCCCAGCCGGGCGGCATCGAGGCTGCCGACGTGGCGATGAGCGACTTGCAGGTGACGGCCACCCTGGTGGGCATCGACAACGTGCCTGCCGGCGGGCGCTACATCTTTGCCAGCAATCACCCGCTGGGCGGGCTCGACGGGCTCTCGCTCATCTCGGCCCTCGGGCACAAGTACGATGGCAAAATACGCTTCCTGGTCAACGACCTGCTCATGGCGGTGCAGCCCTTGCAGCCTGTGTTCTTGCCCGTCAACAAGTATGGGCGCCAGAGCCGTGGCAATGCCGCCGAGATTGAGCGGCAGTACAGGAGCGACAACCAGATGGTGACCTTCCCCGCCGGCCTGTGCTCGCGCATGGATGCCCACGGCGTGGTGCGCGACCTGCCGTGGCACAAGATGGTGGTGACTCACGCGGTGAGCAGCCGCCGCGATGTGGTGCCGGTGTATTTTGAGGGCGAGAACTCTCGCCACTTCTACCGCATGGCGCGCCTGCGCAAGCGCTTGGGCATCAAGTTCAACTATGAGATGGTGTATCTGCCTGGCGAGATGTTTAAGTGCCGCGGAGCCAATTTCAAGGTGCATGTGGGCAAGCCGGTGCCTTGGCAGTCGCTCGATGCGGCTCACCCGGCCCAGGAGGCGCTGCGCCTGCAGCAGCTGGCCTACTCGCTCAATCCCGCTGGCAAGACAATGCAAAGTAACTAAATGATAAAGAACTTTTTATCACATCAAGATGATTGAAAAAATTATTGACCCGGTCGACTCGAAGCTCATCGAGCAGGAACTCACTGCCGAGCGCTTCTTGCGTCGCACCAACAAGGCAGATAATGAAATCTACGTCGTCGACGCCAAGTGCGCCCCCTGCACCATGCGCGAGATAGGCCGGTTGCGCGAGATCTCGTTCCGGGCCTCGGGCGGCGGCACGGGCAAGGCTTGCGACATCGACGAGTTTGACTTGATGGATCCTCCCTGCAGGCAGCTCTTTGTGTGGAACCCACGCGAGCGTGAAATCATAGGCGCCTACCGCTTCATCTCGGGCGACAAGGTGAAAATCAATCCCGACGGGTCGCCCCGCATCGCCATGGGCCACATGTTCAGGTTCTCGCCCACATTTATGCGCGACTACCTGCCCGTCACCATCGAGCTCGGCCGCTCGTTTGTGCGCCCCGAGTACCAGTCGACCAAGGTGGGCATCAAGGCCATCTTTGCGCTCGACAACCTGTGGGACGGCCTGGGCGCGCTCACCGTGGTGCACCCCGAGATGCAATACCTCATGGGCAAGATGACGATGTATCCCACCTATCCCCACGACTGCCGCAACTTGCTGCTCGAGTTTCTGAAGCTGTATTTCCCCGACCCCGACGAGCTGGTGCGGCCCATCGAGCCGCTGGTGACCCATGCCGACGAGGAGGAGCTGCGTGCCTTCTTTGCCGGCGGCAACTTCAAGGAGGACTACCGCCGGCTCAACGCCTTCATACGCGACCGCGGCATCAATATTCCGCCGCTGGTCAACGCCTACATGGGCCTCTCGCCCAAGATGCGCATGTGGGGCACGGCCATCAACCATGAGTTTGGCGAGGTGGAAGAGAGTGGCATCTTCATTAAGATCGACGAGATTGCCGCGCAGAAGAAAAGTCGGCACATCGACACTTATTTTAAGGACAAAGAACAACAGTGAGACACACTCATCTCACGCTCGCATAGACTTCATTTGGTATTATGAAACTAACGCATCACATCCTGGTAGTCGTGTCGCTGGCCATGGCCATGGCCAGCGCACCGGCGGCGTGGGATCAGGTCGACATCGACTATGAGGGCGGCGTCACCGTCAATGCCGGCAACAAGGAGCTTGCTCCCTACTACATAGCCAGCAACCGCGGCGGCACCCTCACGCAGCAGTATAGCACGCTGGTCAATGCCGGCGCCTGGCACGAGATGGATACCACGCGCCGCTTCTCCTATGGCTTCGGGGTGGAGCTGTGGGGCGGCTACAGCTCGAGTGCCGACTACGACCGCTACAATGCCAGCAATGGCATCTTCTACAACAACAGCCAGCACCCGGCGCGCCTGTGGGTGCAACAGCTCTATGTCGAGGGCAAGTACCGCAGCGTCAGTGCCACGCTGGGAGCCAAGCAGCTCGAGTCGCCGGTGGTCAACAGCACGCTCTCGAGCGGCGACCTCACCATGAGCGGCAACGCCCGCCCTGGTGCCGGCGTGAATGTGGGCTTCGTCAATTTCCAGAATGTCCCCTACACCCATGGCTGGCTGCAACTGTGCGGCGAGATAGGATATTACCGCCTGAGCGACGGCGACTGGCTCGAGAACCACTACAACTACTACAATAATTTCATCACCACCGGCTACTGGTACAACTACAAGTATGCCCACTTCCGCACCAAGCCCAGCCAGCCGCTGGTGGTGACCTTCGGCATGCAGGCCGCCTATCAGTTTGGCGGCACCCGCGCCATCTATGAGCATGGCGCCGAGACAGAGCGTGTGAAAATGGACGACAACGCCAAGGCTTTCTTCCGCGCCTTGATACCTGGCAGCGGCGGCAGCAGTGCCGGCGACACCTATGTCGAGGGCAACCACGTGGGCACCTGGGACATCGCGCTCGACTACAAGCTGCCCGGCGGCACCGTGCTGCGTGCCTATCATGAGCGCATATGGGAAGACGGCAGCGGCGTGGGCTTCAAGAACGGCTTCGACGGCCTGTGGGGCATTGAGTACCGTGCCGCCCACCGGGGCGTCGTCGACGGCGCCGTGCTGGAATATGTCGATTTCACCAACCAGAGCGGCCCTGTGCACTACTCGCAAGACGACCACCACGGCGAGCTCACCGGCCACGCCACCGGCGCCGACAACTACTACAACAACTATGCCTACAACGGCTATGCCAACCACGGCATGTCGATAGGCTCCCCCTTTGTGAAGTCGCCCTTGTACAACACTGGCGGCTACATGGCTTATATCGACAACATGATGCGCGGCTTTCACGCCGGCATCAAGGGCACCGTGAGCCACGAGGTGAGCTACCGCGCCATGCTGAGCTACCGCCGCGCCTGGGGCAACCCCTTCTTGCCGCGCGCCCGCGGCGTGAGCGACACCTCACTCTTCCTTGAGACGGTGATTGTGCCCAGCTGGATGCGCCAGCTCACCCTCACGGCCCAGTTTGCCTGCGACTTTGGCACGCTCTATCGCCGCAACAACGTGGGCGGCTTGGTTTCAATTGTGTATCATGGCAACTTAACTCTATTTAAATGATGAAAAAAGCACTCAACAACTACAATAAGCTCCTGTGGGTAGTGATTGCCCTGGCCACCATGTGGTCGATGCAGTCGTGCACCCACAATGGCGGCGACATCGACCCCTGGTTTGGCACCTGGCATGTGGAGAGCGTCACGGCTGGTGGCACCCCAGTGGCCACCATCGAGGGCGACTTCTTCTTCCAGTTTCAGAACGAGGTCGTGCGCATGAGCTGGCGCAACCGCCTGCTCGACACGGCCGAGAGCTATGGCAACTGGACCGACGCGGGCGGCGTGCTCACCATGAGCTTCAACGACCCCAAGATGCCACCGCTGGCCCTGGCCGGCTTCTCGACGAGCAACGCCCTCACCATCGAGCGCCTGAGCGACGACCGCATCATGCTCTCGCAGGTGGTGGACGGCCTCACCTATCGCTACACCATCAAGAAAGTGGTGTGACCTTGGTTTTCTCGCCTTAAAGTCGTAACTTTGCAATCCCAAAAACTTGAAATCAATTCATAATTAAATACATATATCAATCTATTTCGATGGGTAAAATCAATTTTGTAAAAGAACTTGAATGGCGTGGCATGATCAACAACATGATGCCAGGCACCGAAGAACAATTAAACAAAGAAATGACATCGGCCTATGTGGGCATCGACCCCACTGCCGACTCGCTGCATATAGGCCACCTGGTGGGCATCATGATGCTCAAGCACTTCCAGCGCGCTGGCCACCGCCCCATCGCTCTGATAGGCGGCGCTACCGGCATGATAGGCGACCCCTCGATGAAGTCGCAAGAGCGCGTGCTCATCGACGAGCCCACCCTGCGCCACAACCAGGAGTGCATACGCCGCCAGCTGGCCAAGTTTCTCGACTTCGACAGCGACGCCCCCAACCACGCCATCCTGGTCAACAACTACGACTGGATGAAAAACTACAGCTTCCTGCAGTTCATACGCGACATTGGCAAGCACATCACCGTCAACTACATGATGGCCAAGGACTCGGTCAAGAAGCGTCTGGCTGCCAATGCCGACCACGGCATGTCGTTCACCGAGTTCTCCTATCAGCTGCTGCAGGGCTACGACTTCCTGCACCTCTATGAGACCGAGGGCTGCAAGCTCCAGATGGGCGGCAGCGACCAGTGGGGCAACATCACCACCGGCACCGAGCTCATTCGCCGCATGGACGGCGGTGAGGCCTACGCCATCACCTGCCCGCTCATCACCAAGGCCGACGGCACTAAGTTTGGCAAGACCGAGGGCGGCAACGTGTGGCTCGATCCCAAGCGCACCTCGCCCTACAAGTTCTACCAGTTCTGGGTGAACGTGAGCGACGCCGACGCTGCCAAGTATATCAAGATTTTTACCGACCTCTCGCAAGAGGAGATTGCCGCTCTTGAGCAGGAGCAGGCCAAAGACCCGGGTCAGCGCCCCCTGCAGAAGCGCCTGGCCCGCGAAATCACCACCATGGTGCACAGCGCGCAAGACTACGAGACAGCCGTCGAGGCCTCGCAGATTCTCTTCAGCAACAAGGCCAAGGACATCCTGCACAAGATCGACGAGCAGACGCTGCTCAGCGTCTTCGAGGGCGTGCCGCAGTTTGAGGTGAGCCGCGACCGCGTCTCGGCCGGCGTGCCAGCCATCCAGCTGCTCACCGACGATGCCCCCGTGTTCTCCAGCAAGGGCGAAATGCGCAAGATGACCCAGGGCGGCGGCGTGAGCATCAACAAGGAGAAGCTCACCGACCCCAACGCCGCCATCGACGCCAGCCACCTGCTCAACGGCAAGTACATCCTGGCCCAGCGCGGCAAGAAAAACTACTTCCTGCTCCTCGTCAAGTAATTGCCCATTGCAGGGTGCGGCCCTGGTTGCCGCCCGCAGAATGTGGCTGTTGCGTGAAATTGGCAGGGTGCGGCCCTGGTGGCCGTCCGAAAACGTGGCTGTTGCGTGAAATTGGTAGCGTGCGGTGGCCGCCCGCAAGCAGCCGCATTGCAATGTGCTACAGCGAGAAAACTACCCACACAGCGAGGGAGTACCCACCACGCGGCACCCCCTCGCTCAGTTTTTCACAATACCGACTTATAGGGGCATTGACGCCCAACACAATGCGCTTAGAAACCTGTAGGGGCCGGTCTTGTGCCGGCCCACCGACACGGTTTCATCCTATTAATATTCAACGAAATAGGATGTGGCATTGCCTGCGCTGACGGCCACCAGGACCGCATCCTGCCGTCGGTATTAACCACAGTGGCTGTGTCCATGCCAAGCAAGGGTGCCACAAGCAGGGCGCGGTCCTGGCCGCCCGGTTGACAGCTGCACAATGGGTAACATCGTGTTCATTTTCCCCCAACAGACACCCCGGTAGAGCCTCATAATAGTTAAATAGAGTTAAAATCAAAGAAAATATGCTGGAAAATTATGTTGTAAAACATATTTCTTGTACTTTTGCATCGGTTTTTCATGGTATTAGTTTTAAGGTTACGAGATACCTGGCGTCGTGAGACGGTTCTTATTTCGTTTTTGTT
>OMUK01000095.1 GCA_900314215.1 uncultured Prevotellaceae bacterium | reverse complement strand
AAACACGAAAGTAGGAGATAAGCACCTATGACTAGTGTTTACCTCCTACTCGATCATTCTGTGGGGTTTGGCACAGTTGTTGCGATATGATGAGTGTAACACCAAATTATTTTTTGAATTATGATTATTACAACAACTCCCACACTTGAAGGTCATCCCGTGAAACAATACATAGGTGTGGTAACTGGCGAAACCATCATTGGCGCCAATGTGTTTAAAGACATGATGGCAAGTATCACCGATTTCTTTGGCGGCCGTTCCTCGGCCTACGAGGAAGTGCTCGCCAAGGCCAAGGACACCGCCCTGCAGGAAATGATGAGCCGCGCCACGCAGTGGGGCGCCAACGCCGTGGTGGGCGTCGACCTCGACTATGAGACTGTGGGCAGCAGCGGCTCGATGCTCATGGTCACATGCAGCGGCACCGCTGTGGTGATCTAAACGCAAGCGACTTCTGGCTGCCGCGGGCACATGGGCCTAGGCAGCCACGATGATTTTATCTCGCCGGCTATTTTCTTTCTTGTGAAACTGGCCGTGCGGGATAGGTCATGTGATTTTGTTTTATTACCTTTGCACAAAAATCTGAAATTTTGAGTAGAAAACGCAAGGAACTGCCCGTTGTCGAAGGGCTTGAGATAACTAAAATCGCCGCCGAGGGCAAGAGCCTGGCGCGGTGGAACGACCTGGTGGTGTTTATCCCCTATGGCGCGCCGGGCGACGTGGCCGATGTGAAAATCGACCGCAAGAAGCACAGTTTTGCCGAGGGTCACATCGTGCGCCTCGTGAAGCCGAGCGAGATCAGGGTGAAGCCCTTCTGCGAGCACTTTGGCGTGTGTGGCGGCTGCAAATTTCAGCACATCCCCTATGAGTACCAGCTCAAGTACAAGCAGCAGCAGGTGGTCGATGCCCTTGAGCGCATCGCCAAGGTGGAGTTGCCGCCTGTGAATCCCATCCTGGGCTCGAAGCAAACTACCGCCTATCGTAACAAACTCGAGTTCACCTTCAGCGACAAACTGTGGCTCACGCCCGAGCAGTTGCAGAGCGGCCAGGAGTTCCCCGACCGCAACGCCGTGGGCTTCCACATCCCCAATGGCTTCAACAAGGTGCTCGACATCAAGAAGTGCTGGCTCATGGACGACATCAACAACCAGCTGCGCCTCTTCATTCGCAATTACGCCATCGAGCGTGGCTACTCTTTCTTCAACATGCGCGACAACAAGGGCCTGATGCGCACGATGATGGTGCGTGTGGCCTCGACTGGCGAGATCATGCTTGTCGTCGTCTTTGGCGAGCAAGATGATGCCGCCATTGCCGATGTGATGGCTGCCATCAAGCAGCATTTCCCCCACATCACCTGCCTGATGCATGTGGTCAACGTGAAGCGCAATGACTCGCTGGGCGACCAGGAGTTTATTCTCGACTATGGCCGCGACTACATCGAGGAGGAGATGGAGGGCCTGAAATTCCGTGTGGGACCCAAGTCGTTCTACCAGACCAATTCGCGCCAGGCTTATGAGCTCTACAAGGTGGCTCGCCGCATGGCCAAGCTCACAGGCAGCGAGCTCGTCTACGACCTTTACACCGGCACGGGCACCATCGCCAATTTCGTCTCGCGCCAGGCCCGCCAGGTTATCGGCATCGAGTATGTGCCCGAGGCTATTGCCGACGCCAAGCTCAACAGCCAGGTCAACGGCATCGACAACACACTCTTCTATGCCGGCGACATGAAGGACATACTCACCGACGACTTCGTGGCCCAGCACGGCGTGCCCGATGTGATGATTATCGACCCGCCGCGTGCCGGCATGCACGAGGATGTGGTGAAGGTGATTCTCAATGCCGAGCCGCGTCGCATCGTCTACGTGAGCTGCAATCCGGCCACGCAAGCCCGCGATGTGCAACTGCTCGACCCCAAATACAAAGTGATTGAAATTCAGCCGGTCGACATGTTCCCCCACACGCAGCATGTGGAGAATGTGGTGGCCCTAGAGCGCCGGTTTTAGCGCCTCGAGGGTGGTGAGCTGACTATTGGCAAAGCGGTGGTCGCCCGTCACCTCGCGTCCCACAAAGGGCGGCAGGTTGAACCGATGCTCCTCGTTGGGCACCTCGAGCTCGCCTGTCACCAGCCCCTCGAGCGGGCCATGAAACTCGTCGACCTCCCAGCGCTCGCCCTCGTAGTTCACGATGTGGCGTGTCTTGATGATTACGGGCGGGGGGCACAGCTTGAGCAGCTGCTGCGCGTCGCTGGCGGGTATCTCGTATTCAAATTCGGGACGCGTCATGCCCTGTGCCGCTCCCTTGATGGTGAGAAAAGCGGTGTCGTCCCATGTGCGTACTCTCACTGTGCGTCCGCTCTCGCGCGACAGGTAGCCTTGCGCTATCGTGTGGCTCTCGGTAGCCATCGTTTTATAACTGTTGCTCTTGACCAAGTATTTATGTTCGATTTCGGTTGCCATTTGGTTAAATGTTCTATATTTGCCTCGGCGAGGCTTAATTGAGAAAATTAAAATAACTACCTTTGCAGTCTCATTGCAAAGTTACTTGTTTTGAGTCGATTTATTGTTCTTTAGAATAAAATTTTAAAATTGAAACGCTTTTTAGGATTAGCAATTTTACTCTTCCTGTCGATTATATCGCTGCAAGCTCATGCTCAGGCGGCTTATATCAAGGGCGTGGTGAAGGACAGCCTCGCCGACCAGCCCATACCCTATGCCTCGATCTATGTGAAAGGCAGCAGGCAGGGCGTGATATGCAGCGTCGACGGCAAGTTCACCATCAATGCCACTTCCACGTGGGTCACCGTGAGGGTGCAGGCAGTCAACTACAAGACCCGGGAGTTTGACCTGCGCGCCGGCGACAGCGCCGTGGTGCTCAACATGGAGTCGTCGACCCGCACGCTCGACGAGGTCGTGATACGCAAGCACAAGGAGCACTACGTGAAAAAGGGCAACCCCGCCATCGCCTTCATCGAGAAGGTGCGTGCCCACATGAAGGACCAGGACCCGCTGGAGCGTCCTTACTACAGCTACAGTAAATATGAGCAAATGACCTTCGGCCTCAACGACCTGGGCCACGTCGACAAGAACTTGATCATGCGCACCTTCAAGGGCGCAGTCGAGTATCTCGACTCAAGCGAAGTCACCGGCAAGCTGGTGCTGCCTGTCTCGCTCAACGAGACGCAGAGCATCGATTACTACCGCAAGGATCCTGCCACCCACAAGCAGCTCATCACTGCCCGCCAGCATGTGGGATTTGACGAGGACTTCAACTATGAAAGCATCAAGAAGTTTATGGACGATGCCTTCCGCGAGATCAACATCTATGGCAACGACATCAATTTCATGCAGAACCGCTTCATCAGCCCCCTGGCCAAGATTGGCCCCAGTTTCTACAAGTATTACCTGGTCGACACGGTCGAGGTGGAGGGCGTGAAATGCGTCGAGCTCGACTTCGTGCCGTTCAACACCGAGTCGTTTGGCTTCATCGGACGCATGTATTTTGAGGTGGGCGACACCTCGATGTTTCTCAAGAAGCTCTCGATGAACATCCCCAAGAATATCAACCTCAACTATGTGGAGCACATCTACATCACGCAGGAGTTTGTGAAGGGCGACGACGGCTGCCGCCACAAGACCCGCGACGACCTCACCATCGAGTTCAAGGTCTTGACCGGCACTCAGGGCCTCTTTGCCCGCCGCAACACGTTCTACAAGAATTTCTCCACCCAGCAGCCCAGCGACCTGGCCATCTTCGACATGAGCGGCGAGCAAATCGTTGCCCAGGGCGCAAGCAACCACGACAAGGCCTATTGGGCCGCCACACGCCCTGCCGAGATTAAGCACGACGAGAGCTACATGCACGCCTTGATGAAGAAGTTGCGCAGCTCCAAGCTATTCTATTGGGGCGAGCGCACCATCGCCACGCTTGCCAATGGCTATGTGGCCACAGGCAACCCCAGCAAGTTCGACATTGGCGCGCTCAACACCTTTATCAACAGCAACGAGCTCGAGGGCCTGCGTCTGCGCCTGGGAGGCATGACTACTGCCTATCTTAATCCGCACTGGTTCAGCCGCTGGCACGTGGCCTATGGCTTCAAGGATAAAAAGATGAAGTACAACTTCGACCTGGAGTATTCCTTCAACCGCAAGAAATATCACAGCATGGAGTTCCCCATCCACTCGATCAAGTACACCACTTCCTACGACCTCGACAAGGTGGGCCAGAACTATCTCTACACCAGCCAGGACAACGCCTTCCTCATGCTGCGCCGCCACAAGGACGACAAAATCAACTACCTGCGCAAGAACCAGCTGGAATACAAGCTCGAGCTCATCAATGGATTCTCCATTACCGCCTCGCTCGAGCACGACATGCACGAGGCAAGCAAGTTCCTGCCCTTTGTCGACGGCTACGGCAACACTCGCGCTCATTATCACGAGGCTGGCTTCAACCTGGAGCTGCGCTTCGCCCCCGGCGAGAAGTTCTACCAGACCCGCAGCTATCGCTTCCCCATCAATATCGACAACCCCATCATCACGCTCAAGCACACCTATATGCCCAAGCATTTCTTGGACAACGACTTTGAGGTGAATAAGACCGAGATTGGCATCCAGAAGCGTTTCTGGCTCTCGGCCTGGGGCTATACCGACATTATCTTGAAGGGTGCCAAGATATGGAGCAAGGTGCCTTATCCCGAGTTGCTCTATCCCAATGCCAATATCACCTATACCATTCAGCCCGAGAGCTTCGCCTTGCTCAACGCGATGGAATATGCAACCGACCAGAATCTCTCGTGGGACGTGACCTATTTCATGAACGGCGCGCTCATGAATCACATGCCCTTGCTCAAGCGGTTCAGGCTGCGCGAGGTGTTCTCGTTCCGCGGCATCTATGGCTCGCTTTCCAAGAAAAACGACCCCAACCGCAACCTGGATTTATACCAATTCCCCGAGCGCACGCATTGCGAGGGTCTTGGCACAAAGCCCTACATGGAGATGAGCGTGGGTCTCGACAACATCCTCACATTCTTGCGTGTCGACTGGGTGTGGCGTCTCACTTATCGCGAGGTGCGTGGCAGCGACAAGCAAGGCATCAGGGCCACCCTGCATTTCACATTCTAATCGATAAATCGCTTGGTGATTTCCTGGTAGGCGTCGATGCGGCGGTCTCTCAAGAATGGCCACCAGCGGCGCACGTTCTCGCTGCGCTTCATGTCGATGTCGACCACCTGCACGGCTTCCTCGTCGGTAGGGGCCTGGTATAGCAGTTCGCCTTGCGGTCCGGCCACAAAGCTGTTGCCCCAGAAGTCGATGCCGCCCGTCTGGCCCGAGGGGTCGTCTTCATGCCCCACGCGGTTCACGGCGACAAGGGGCAGCCCGTTGGCCACGGCATGGCCGCGTTGCACGGTGATCCACGCCTCGCGCTGGCGTTGCTTCTCGTCGGGTGTGTCGCTGCTCTCGTAGCCTATGGCAGTGGGGTAGATGAGCATCTCGGCGCCCTTGAGCGCCATCAGGCGGGCAGCCTCGGGATACCACTGGTCCCAGCACACCATCACGCCCAGCGTGCCCACCGAGGTCTTGATGGGATTGAAGCCCAGGTCGCCCGGGGTGAAGTAGAATTTCTCATAATAGGCCGGGTCGTCGGGGATGTGCATCTTGCGGTATTTCCCGGCTATTTCTCCGTTTTTCTCAAAGACGACGGCCGTGTTGTGATACAGGCCGGCAGCCCGCTTCTCAAAGAGCGAGGCCACCAGCACCACGCCGCATGCTCTCGCGGCTTGTGAATATATTGCCGTGGCCTCGCCAGGTATGGGGTGGGCTAGGTCGAAGTTGTCTACATTCTCGGTTTGGCAAAAGTAGAGTGAGTCGTGCAATTCCTGTAGCACGACAAGTTCGGCTCTTTGTTTTGCCAGTTTCTCAATTTTAGCCAGCAAGCGCTTCTGGTTGTCGGCCACGTCGCTTGTGCAATGCTGTTGTATAATGCCTATCTTCATAAATTCAGAGTATTGGTGGGAAACTGCATGGTCACGCAGTGCAGCGACCCATGTTGCTTGATGAGCGGTGTGCAATCGATGCCCACGATTTCGCGGTCGGGAAATGCCGCGTGTATCACAGCCAGGGCTTGGGCATCAAGGCTGGGTTGCCGGTAGGTGGGCACGAGCACGCGCCTGTTCATGACCAGGAAGTTGGCATAGGTGGCTGGCAGCCTGCTGCCATCCTCGTCGGCAATGGGCTCTGGCATGGGCAGCTCCAGCAGGCGATAGGGCTCGCCGGCGGCGTTGCGTGCCGCCTGCAGTTCTTGTCTCATCTTGGCAAGACTCTCGGCCTGAGCGTCGTTTTGATTGCCCGGGCCGTTGTATACGATGGTGTTGCCGGGGGCAAACCGTGCCAGGGTGTCGATGTGCCCGTCGGTGTCGTCGCCGGCCACATAGCCGTGATCGAGCCAGATGATGTTGCTCACGCCCAGGGTCTCTTGCAGAAAGCGGTCGATATCGGCTCTCGTGTAGTGCTCGTTGCGGTTGGGGGCGAGCAGGCAGCTGGCAGTCGTCATCAAGGTGCCGTTGCCGTCGCTCTCTATCGAGCCGCCCTCGAGCACAAAGTTGTGGTAGTCGACGAGCGGCTGCTTGAATAGTTGCCGTGCATCGAGCCTCTGGCTCACCAGGTTGTCGCGGTCGGCTGCATATTTCATGCCCCAGGCGTTGAATTGGTAGTCAAGCGGGGTCATGTGTCCGTCCACTTCAACGGTGACGGGGGCGAAGTCGCGCGCCCAGGTGTCGTTGGTGGGCAAGTCATAGATATGTGTTTTGCCGCGATAGCTCGCTATCAAGTCGCCCAGGTCGGCCCGAGCCATCTCCACATCGGGAGTCACCACAATGAGGTCTTCGCCAGGCACAATGTGCCTGGCAATGTCTTTGTAGCATTGCCGCACTTCGTCGAGAATATAGGCCCAGTCGGTATCGGCATGGGGCCAAGCCAGCATGATGGCATCTTGACGATGCCACTCGGCCGGTAGTGTGATGTGCCTGTGTTGATTATTCATTTAAGTTTATCCATATCGAGTCGCGAGAATCCATCAACTCGTCTACGTAATCTTGATATCCTGTTTTCACATCATAACCGTTGGCTTCACACCACACGTCGTAATCGCTTTTCAGCGTCGCATCCTGCTCAAGCATGCTCGCAAACTCGGCTTCAGCGTCGCTTGCCATGCTATAGCGGTCGAGCAGTGACCTCAATATGTCGGAAATGTCATTCATGATCAAATTATGTGATAAAATTGGTATGAATGTTTTTAGTTCTCTTTTTTTTTGCACCCCAAATATAAGAAATTCTGTGATATTATCAACAAATTTAATGGTAAATTTAAGTTCAAAATATTAACGCTATGTTAAAATATAGTAGTAACTTTGCATTGCGATTCAACTTAAAAAATTTTTAAAAAAGATGAAATCGATTATCAATCTGCTATTAGGAATGCTGATTCTTGCTCTCGCAACATCTTGCAGCGACAACAAGAACATGGAAAAAATGATACCGGCCGACGCAACCGGAGTGATATGCGTTAAAGTCCCCAATTTCATCAAGAAAGCCAGGCTCGACAAGGGCGGCGACTGCGTGTTGCCCGACCAGCTCAAGCAGGTGATCGACCAGAACGATGGCTCGCTCATGAGCGAGGTGATGAGCGACCTGCCTAAATCGGGTTTGGACTTTGGCGACAATATCTACGTGTTTTTCAGCCAGGGCACCTTCCGCTACGTGTGCCTGGCCACCCTCGACGACGACGATGCCACCAAGCAGATGCTGGAGTACCGCACGGGCGGCAAATTCAAGAAGGTCGACGGCGTCGACTACTTGGGCTACCAAGCCTTCTGCTTCGTCATCGACGATGATGTGCTGCTCATAGGCCGCGACAACTATGTGGCCGACGATAAGAAGCGCACCGATGCCGCTCGTCTCATCTTCAGCAAAACGCAAAAGAGCGTGCGCGACGTCGACGACATCAAGGATTGCATTGGTGCCGACAACGACCTGAATGCCTACTTCGACATCAAGGGCCTGAATGCCATGTTGCAAACGATTCCGGGCTTCAAGAATGCCGTGCAGCAGTATCCCTTCATCTCGATCTTCACCGACTCCGACATCAAGGCCTTCACCTGCAGCCTGAATTTTGAAAACGAGGGCGCCAGCATTACGGCCAAGATTAAAGCCGACAAGAATAGCGACTACATCACGCTACTCAACACGGTGATGGCCAAGCCCGACAATGAATTCCTGAAGGGCATACCCATCTCGATGAAATACTTGTTCTCTATCAGCGTCAAGGGGCAGCAGTTCGCTCAGCTCGACCAGATCAAGAAGAGCCTCAACCTGCTCAGCAACTTGCCCTCGATGGACAAACTCGACCTGCGGGGCATCATCAACTCGGTCGACGGGCCTCTCGCAATTGCCCTCTCGCCAAGTTATTTCTCGGGCGAGGATGGCGACTCCACGTTTATCAACGACTGGAACATGGCTATTGCGCTCAAGTCGTCGAAGCCCGACGAGGTGGTGAAGTCAATCGTGAAATTTGCCGACGAGATGGGCCAGCCCGATATGCTCAAGGACGGCAAGCACCTCTTTAACTACGACGGCATGCCCGTGCTCGTGTGGGCCCAGGGCTCTACCGTGTGCGTGACCCGCCTCGACCACGAGCTCACCGAGGACAATTTCTACAATGCGGCACAGGATGCCAAGGATCGTTTTGCGACTTCGCCCATAGGCTTCTATGTGCAGAAGGATGTGGGCAAAACGAGCGGCTACTTCAACTTCGGCTTCAAGAATGCCACCCAGGGCGACGGCCTCTTCTACACCGCCAAGGAAACCGATGTGCCAGCCCTCACCTTCATCGAAATCCTGTGCTCGCTGCCTCCCGTCCAGGTCTACGACGACGACGACTATGTCGACAACTTCAATTGATTCAAGTCATCAAGAATAAAAGCAATAAAAAAGGAGCTCATGCAGGGCTCCTTTTTTTATTGTGCTTTGTTGTGTCACGACTTCGTTGAAAAAGATGCCAATTGGCATTCAATAAGTTATTAGGTTTGCGATTGGGTTGCCGCATTGGCTTAAATCGCCGCATGGTACCACCCTCTTGTAGGGGCCGGTCTTGTGCCGGCCCACGACAATGCTGCTTCCTATTTTATTGATTATTAAGAGGATGGAACCGTGTGTGTGGGCCGAAACAAGATCGGCCCTTGCGGGTTTCTGTGCTTTGTGTTGCGTTTAATGAAACAGTTGCTCGGCTTGAGCCAGGGTTTCGGGTTTGCCCACGTCGAGCCACAGGTAGTCGCCGGCGGGCTGGTAGCCGTGTATGGCGTGATGCTTGCACTCGTCGATGTAGAATGGCGTGATTGAGAACACCCGCTCGCTGCCGGCATATTGCTCGAGCAGCGGGAATATCTTGGGCGAAATCATGTGGATGCCGCCAAAGGCCAGTTCGGTATACTTGCCAGGCGTGTAAACCATGCCCGAGGGCCGTGTCTCGCCAGTCTTCTTGTTCACCCAGCCTTGCAACTGGTTGGCCTTATCGAAGAGAAAATATCGCTGTGTGACGCGCGGCTTCACCAGTATGGTCGATAGGGTATTGCTGCCGCAGGCGTAGTCGTGCATTGCACGCAGGTCGAGGTCGGTGAGGATGTCGGCGTTGTGCACGAGAAAGGGCTCGTCGCCCTGCTCGAGATATCGCCTGGCCTTGAGCAGGCCGCCGCCCGTGTCGAGCAGCAGGTCGCGCTCGTCGCTGATGTGGATGTTGAGCCCGAAGTTTTTCTTCTCGGCAAGAAAATCGATGATCTTCTGGCCAAAGTGGTGGATATTGATGGTGATGTCGTCAAATCCCGACTCGGCCACGTGGGTAATCACGCGCTCGAGCATGGTCTTGCCGCCCACTTCTACCAGGGCCTTGGGGCGGTCGTTGGTGAGCGGGCGCAGGCGAGTGCCCAGCCCAGCCGCAAATATCATTGCTTTCATCGCTCTTACTTCTGTATTGGGGTGAACACCTGCTCTATGTTTTGCTCGCGGTGCACGAGCTCAACCTTCACATTAAATTTCTTGTGGATGTGCTCGGCCATGTGCTGTGCGCTATACACCGAGCGGTGCTGGCCGCCCGTGCAGCCGAAGCACACCATCAAGTTGGTGAAGCCGCGCTCGATATATCGCTTTACCGAGGCGTCGACCAGGGCATAGCAGTGGTCGAGGAAGGTGAGTATCTCGCCGTCGTCCTCCAGGAATTTTATCACTGGCTCGTCGAGGCCTATATAGGGCTTGTAACGGTCGTATTTGCCGGGGTTGTTGCATGCGCGGCAGTCAAACACAAAGCCGCCGCCGTTGCCCGATGGGTCGTTGGGGATGCCTTTCTTGTAGGCAAAGCTCATCACTTTCACGGTGAGCATGTGCTTCTGCAGCTCGTCGGTAAATTGCGACATGTTCACCAGGTTGTTGAGCAACTTGTTGAGGTAGGGATATTCCACATAGGGCTTCTTGAGCAGCTCGCGCAGGTTGTTGATGGCATAGGGCACGCTTTGCATGAAGTGCGGCTTCTTCTCAAAGTAGCCGCGGAAGCCGTAGGCGCCCAGCACCTGCAGCGTGCGGAAGAGCACGAAGTGGCGCAGTTGCGAGTAAAAATATTGCTCGTCGACAAATTTGTATTTCTTCAGTTCTTGCAGATACACCTTGAGCAGCTCGTGGCGCAGGCTGTTGGGGAAGTTGGCCTTTGCCTGCCACAGAAACGATGCCACGTCGTAGAAGAACGGACCCTTGCGGCCACCCTGGAAGTCGATAAACCACGGCTCGCCATCCTTGATCATCACGTTGCGCGACTGGAAATCGCGATACATGAAGGTGGCCGAGTTGCTGCGCAGCAGCACGTCGCACAGCCGCTGGAAGTCGTCCTCGAGCTGGCCCTCGTTAAACTCCAGCCCAGTGGCTTTCAGGAAGCAATATTTGAAGTAGTTCAGGTCCCAGAAGATGCTGCGCGAGTCAAACTCCTTGGCAGGGTAGCAGTAGTCAAAGTCCATGCCGTCGGCTCCCACAAACTGGAACTTGCACAGCAGCCTTATCGTCTTGGCAAGCAACTTTTTCTCCTCTTCGCCAAACACGCGGGTCTTGCGGCCTTTCTCAATAGCCTTGAAAAGCAACAAGTCGCCCAGGTCTTCTTGCAGGTAGGCCATGTGGTCGTCGCTCTCGGCAACTACCCGTGGCACTGGCAGCTCTCGCGCGAGAAAGTGCTTGTCCATGTAGAGGAAGGCCTCGTTCTCTTCCCTGCACTCTCCCAGCACGCCTATGAGCGACTGCTCGCCTGTGAGCCTGAAATAGTGGCGGTTGCTGCCCGAGGCGGGCATCTCTTCTACATGAGCAGGCTCAGTGCCCACATATTTGGTATATAACTCTTTCAGAATATCGGAATTCATTTTATTTTCTACTATTTGGTTTCGTTGTGACAAAGTTAAATTAAAATGCGGGCATAATCAAGAAATTCACTGGAAATTTGCCCCAATCATCCTCATAGCTATCCAACCGCGGAATTTCACTTTCATCCAGATAATAGATGGGCATGCGGTTTCCACTTATGCTACCTGAATGTGGAGATGCGCAGGCGCAGGTAGAGCAACTGTTTCATTAAACACAGCACAAAGCACAGAAACCTGCAGAGGCCAATCTTGTTTCGGCCCCCCACACATACACGGTTTCATCCTATTAATAATCAATAAAATGTGAAGCAACATTGTCGTGGGCCGGCACAAGACCGGCCCCTACAAGTCGGTGGCGCCATGCGGCGATTTCGCCAATGCGGCAACCCAATCGTTCACCTAATAACTTATTGAATACCAATCGACATTCCTTGTGCACAGCAGCCAGGGAAAATTTCACGGGGGGGGTACTGTGCCAATCGCCCAAGTTGCGGGTGTATCAGAATTCGCTGGTGAAGTGGAAGTGGATTTTGGGGAAGTCTTGCTGCGCCATCGAGAGCACATAGCTGCTGTCGGCCAGAAACACGTCGCGGCCCTCGCGGTCGAGTGCCATGAACTGATGCTTGCGGTGCTTGAAGGCCTCGAGCGCCTCGTCGTCGTCGCTTTCGATCCAGCACGCCTTGTAGAGGTGGATGGGCTCCCAGCGGCAACTGGCGCCATACTCGTGCAGCAACCGGTATTGTATCACCTCAAATTGCAACTGCCCCACGGTGCCTATGATTTTGCGGTTGTTAAACTGGTTGACGAAGAGCTGGGCCACGCCCTCGTCCATGAGCTGCTCGATGCCCTTGTTGAGCTGCTTGGTCTTCATGGGGTCGGTGTTCTCAATATACTTGAACATCTCGGGCGAGAAGCTTGGCAGTCCCTTGAAGTGTATCTTTTCTCCCTCGGTGAGGGTGTCGCCTATCTTAAACACGCCATTGTCGGGCAAGCCCACCACGTCGCCAGGATACACCTCGTCGATGATTTCCTTCTTCTGCGCCATGAATGCGGTGGGTGCGGTGAATCGCATCTGCTTGTCGCTGCGCACGTGGTAGTAGTACTGGTTGCGGTGAAACACGCCCGAGCACACTTTCACAAAGGCGATGCAGCTGCGGTGGTTGGGGTCCATGTTGGCCTGTATCTTAAACACGAAGCCGGTGAATTTGCTCTCGCCTGGCTCCACCACACGCTCCACTGCCTGTGTGGGCTGGGGCGAGGGCGCGATGCGGATGAAGCAGTCGAGCAGCTCCTTCACGCCGAAGGTGTTGAGCGCCGAGCCGAAGAACACGGGCGCCACCTTGCCGTCGAGATACTCCAGCTCGTCAAATTGTGGATACACGCCATCGATGAGCTCGATGTCGTCGCGCAACTTCTGCGCGTCGTCATGGCCCACCACCTCGTCGATCTCGTGGTCGTTGATGTCCTTGATGTCCATGCGCTCGGTCACGTGCTGCTTGTCGGGCTTGAAAAGGCTCAAGTTGTGCTCGTAGATGTTGTATACGCCTTTGAATTTTGCACCCATGTTGATGGGCCAGCTCAGCGGCCGCACGCTTATCTTGAGCTCGCTTTCAAGCTCGTCGAGTATGTCGAACGGGTCGCGGCCCTCGCGGTCGAGCTTGTTGACAAAGATGATGACGGGCGTGTTGCGCATGCGGCACACTTCCATCAAGCGGCGGGTCTGCTGCTCCACGCCCTTGGCGCAGTCGATGACGATGATCACGCTGTCGACGGCCGTGAGGGTGCGGAAGGTGTCCTCGGCAAAGTCCTGGTGGCCGGGGGTGTCGAGAATATTGATTTTGTAACCCTCATATTCAAAGCCCATGACCGAAGTGGCCACCGAGATGCCACGTTGCTTCTCGATTTCCATCCAGTCGCTGGTTGCTGTTTTCTTGATTTTATTTGATTTCACGGCGCCTGCCACATGTATTGCGCCGCCAAAGAGCAGCAACTTCTCGGTCAATGTCGTCTTGCCGGCATCGGGGTGCGAGATGATAGCAAAGGTGCGTCGTTTCTTGATTTCGTCGGTTAAATTTGCCACGATGTGTAGAGTGTTATGATGATGATGTTGTTGTTTCTTTTATTCTTGATTCAGGCGCTCGATGCAGTCCTTCAGGCTGTCTTCCCAGTAGGGTATCGTTGCGCCAAACGTTTGCTTGAATTTGCTCTTGTCGAGCACGCTGTAGTGGGGCCGGTGGGCCGGGGTGGGGTATTCCTCGCTCATGCAGGCGTTCACTTGGCAAGTGGTGATGCCGGCCAGGCGGTGTATAGCCTTGGTGAAGTCGTACCACGAGATGGCGCCCTCGTCGCTGTAGTGGTAGATGCCGCTGTGCCACTCGGGTGCGTTGATCACCGTCATGATGGCGCCTGCCAGGTCTTTGGCATAGGTGGGGGTGCCCAGCTGGTCGACCACGACCTTGAGCGCTGGCTTGGTTTTGCCCAGGTTGATCATTGTTTTCACAAAGTTGTGCCCATAGGGCGAGTAGAGCCAGGCCGTGCGCAGCACCACGCTCTCGGGGGCGGCGGCAAAGAGCCGTTTCTCTCCCTCGAGCTTCGTGCGGCCATATACCGAGACGGGGCACGTGGGGTCGTCCTCGCGGTAGGGGCGGCAGTTCTCGCCGTCAAACACGTAGTCGGTCGACACTTGCACCATCTTGGCGCCATGCTTGTGAGCTGCCTCGGCCAGCAGTTGCACGGCCTGGGCATTGAGCTTGGTGCACAGCTCCACGTTGTTCTCGGCCTTGTCGACCGCGGTGAAAGCGGCGCAATTCACCAGGTAGTCTACCCGATGCTCGTCGAGAAAGCTCTCGATGGCCTCGCGCGAGGTGATGTCGAGCTCGTTCACGTCGGTGAAGTAGGGCACGGCACCGTTGTCGCTGGCCAGTATATTTCTCATCTCATTGCCAAGCTGGCCGTTGGCTCCTGTCACTAATATATGTTTTGGCATCATTGTGTTTCGCTAGTTTATATCGTCGTTGTCGTCAAAGATTGGCTTCTCCTCGTTCTTCTTGTAGAGCGCTGCCAGCAGTCCTATCAGGTAGGAGATGTTGTTGATGGCCGTCGTGGTGCCGTTGCTTATCTTCTTGCCCTGCAGCCTGAGCATGAGCACGCCATATAGGGCGTTGAAGCATGTCTCCAGCTCGCCCACTTGCTGCTCCTTGGGCGTCTTGGCGCGCAATTCCACAATGAATGGCAGCGTCTGGTAGTATTGGGCGCCATACTGGGGGTACTTGGGCGATTTCAGCAATTGAGCATGAAAGTCGGCAAGGTCGATGAGCACATTCTTGTTGATTTGCAAGTGCCCCGATTCCTTCACGTGCTCCAGCTCCATCATCTTGATCAAGTTCTCATACCACTCTCTAATTTTTGCTTTGGTGGCATCGTCGACTTGATACTTGTCGATGATGTTTCGCTCAATCTCGTCGATGTCGAAGTGGTTGGCGCGTATCATGTCCTCGACCTGCCACATGTAGAGCAGATACTCGGCGATGTTCTCTTTGCGTTTGGCTTGAGCTATAATCATGATTAACCGAACTTGCTGATTTGCCGTAATTCTGGCTCGTTAATGATTTTGATGCGGCGCCCGTCGACCGTGATGATGCGCTTTTGGGCAAATGTCGAGAGCGTGCGTATGGCGTTGCTCGTGGTCATGTTCGACAAGTTGGCCAGGTCCTCGCGGGCCATGTATATCTTGAGCGTGCGGCCGTCGTCCTCGTAGCCGTAGTTGTCGATGAGCACGGTGAGGGCTTCGGCCAGGCGGCCGTTGATGTGCTTCTGCGTGAGGTTCACGATGCGGGTGTCCGATCCTCCCAGGTGCTTCGAGAGCTCATGGATGAAAAACCAAGCCAGCTGCGTGTTCTCGTTGATAATCTCTTTCACCACCTGCATGGGTATGGTGCCCACCGTCGACGGCTCAAATGCTGCCGCACTCGACACATAGGGCTCCTCGGCAAACGAGGCGCGGTAGCCGAAGTACTGAATGGGGCGGTACAGGCGCAATATCTGCTGGCGGCCGCCTATGCCGTCCTTAAACAGTTTCACCTTGCCCTTGAGCAGGCAAAACAGATACACCGGGTTGTCTTTTTCGGCATATATGATCTGGTTCTTATTGAACGTGTGAACGTTGAAGTTGTTGGCCACAATATGCTTTTCCTCGGGCGTGAGTATCGTCCATATCGCAGCCAAGTCTTCATTTACGATTTTTTCAATTGTACTCTTTTTAATCATTAGTGTTGTACAACATTGCTATAAAACATGCAAATATAGCTAATTATTTAGATTTCAGCAAATATAATGTTATTATTCTGATTTTCAGCTGGTAAAACGGCTCAAAAAAAATAGGGTCGCGGCCCAGTTGCTGAGCCACGACCCTAAATAGGGGGTGTTAATCAACTATCTTGATTATTTCATTACTTTCTTAACGACGCTCTTGGTGCCATCGGTGTAGTTGGTCACCACGATGTTGATGCCGTCGAATGGCGTGCTGCTCGTCATGCCGGCAGCATTCACATATTGCACACTCTTCACAGTCTTGGCGGCAGTCACGTTGTCAACGCCAGTCTCAACGGTGGTGTAGAGATAGTAGCGCTGAGCGGCCGGAGTGGTCACAACCTGAGCATCCTTAGGCATGGTGAAGCCATAGCTTTGATAGCGGTTGGCAACATAGAGGTTGCCGGCGTAGTCAAATGCCATTTGGTTCAGGATGTTCTGGCCGCGGCTGTCGGTAGGATAAGTGATTGTGTAGTCGAGCGTGAGGGCAGGAGTGTTGCCAGTCCAAGTGATGTTGTACACGTTGATGTTTGGCTTGGCGGTGCACACTGCCAGCTTCGAGCGGTCGGGGCTCATCACGATGGCTGCGCCCCAGCTGCCGTCTTGGATTTCGCCATCAAGATTGCCGCTGTTGAAGAGCACATTGTCGTCGTAGTCGGCGTAGACAAACGATGGAACGTTCACGCCATTGTTGCCGGCGCCACGCACCTGGGCAACCCACATACCGAGCGTGTCGGCATAGATGTTGACGTTGGTGTTGATCATGAGAGCCGAAACGGTTGGGAAGGTCTTGCTAGGAGCTGCATTCCAAGTAGTGTCGGTGCCCACGTTGTAGAGACACAGGGTCTGGCCATTGTTGCCAGTCGGGTAGTCCTCGACGAAGGTCACCAGCTTGGTGTTGTCGCCAGTGCCGAAGAAGTAAGCACCCGTTGTGCCGCCACCCACCGTGACGTCGCCGTTCACGATGCGGCCCGTCGATTCGGTTGTGCCTTGGAAGAAGTTGAAAAGACCATTCTCAGGAGCAGCAGGGTTGAAGCCCCACAGACCTGCATGAGCATCGCTCCAGTCGGCCGAGTAAACGTAGCCGTTCACAGGATCAACAGCCAGACGGAATGGAGATGCAGTGTTGCTTACCCATCCGCTGGTGATGTAAGGCGTCGTGCTCATTGCACTTCCATCGGGATTGTAGAAGTACATGCCCTTGGTCGTGCCGTAAGGATCGCTGTAGTAGATGTCGCCAAAGCGCGAGCTCTCGGGATTGAGGTCGATAGCCACGCCGCGGCCGCTGTTGCTGGTCGTGGTGAAGAAGGTCTTCACTGTGGGCACAGCTGCATTTTGCACCTCAACGTTCCAGTTGTATTTCACATTAGGAGTGAGTTGCGATTTCTCAACCGTAGTGGTGTAGGTGCCCTTTTCTTGGCTGCCCATCGGGATGGTGATAGCATCGCCCTCGGCAGGAGTGAGCACTACGTTCACGTTGCTCGAAGCGTCGGTCAGGCTATAAGTGAGGGTATAGCTGTCGCTATTCTCGGTCGACGAGAGTGCGTAGGCAAACACGCCCTTCACGAGTGGCTGCTCGACGTCGCTGGTCGAGAACGAGTACATGGTGGTGTCGACAAAGAGGTAGAGGTTGATGTCCTCGCCCTTCACAGTTGCGCCCGAAGCCACAACTGGCAGTGTAGCTGCAGCCTTGCGTGCTGCGCTGCTTGCGCCACTGCTTGCAGCAATGCTGGTGGTGCCAAGCAGCTTGGCCTGGTCGAGACCGCCGTCCACGCTGTAGAGCTTCAAGCCGAGCACATTGTTGCCGTCAACGGCTGGAGTCACCATGAGAGCGTGCTTAGCATACTTGAAGAATTGGATGCCAGTGGCAGCGTTGCCCACGGTCGAGTCGTTGAGAATCGAGTTGATGGTGCTGTTGGTGTTGTTGGCTGCAGCAGGAGTGAACTCCTGTGGCAGGCAGTTTTCGCCGTCGATCACAAAGTTGTCGTCGCTGTAAGGCGAAACCACCAGTTGCTTGTTCACACCATTCTTGATGGTGCTGAAGTTGCCATTGGTGATGGTATTCTCGGTGAATACTGTGCTAGTGATCGTATTGTCGGTTGCCGAGATCACGAGCATGCGGCTGCCCGTAGAAGTGCCAGTGGTAGTACCAGTGGTGATGATCTTGCACTCGTTGGCAGTGCCGCTCACGGCCAGGCCGCGACCCATGATGGCACGATAGAAATTGGCCGAGCTCTGCGAGGTGAGCCACAGTGTAGGTACTGAGTCAAGCGAAGCCCACTTGTAGAAACGAATGGTGCCGCGCTGGTAGCCAGCGTCGACTTGGCCGGCGCTGTATTGGCAAAGCATGCTGTTCACGCCCACGAGCTGGCCGTCGGCGGTGAAGGCGATGTCGTTGAGTGCGCTGTAGTCGCCTGCATTGGCAGTGTCGACAGCCACGATACCCTCGGTGCTGAGCTCCTTAACCACGCTCTTGGTGGTGTTGTTGATCAGGTAGAGGTGAGGAGTGTTGCCCTCGGCAGTGAGCACTACGGTAGAGTCGCCGCGCACGATAGCGCGCTTCACAGTACCGGCCATTGCCAGGTTGCTGCTCTTGCCCTCGCCAAACTTGAAGCTCTCGGGCAGTTTCAGATAAGTAGGCTGTGCTGGGTCGGGATAGTTCACATAGGTGATTGTGGGAGGCACATACGACTCCGACTCGAGATACAGCTTGGCATAGGTGGTGGCGTTGGCAGTCACGGTGTAGTCGCCCAGACTGGTGGTCACCAGGTTCTTATACTCGTCACTCACGGTCGACTCGGTATAGGTGCCTTGAGGCTTGTAGCCAGGAGCGGTTGCACGCAGGGTGTAGGTGCCGGGCTCAAGGTTCTCAAAGACGAAGATGCCGTTGTACAGGGTGTCTACATTGTAGGTCTGCACAGCGTTGTTGTTCTTATACAGGGTCACTGTGGCACCGTTCAGGGGCAGCCACTGGTCGTTGGTGTTGGGAGCATAGTGGAAGAGGCTGTTCACGATTTTCTCGTGCAGGTCTTTCACAGTACCCATGATGTAGCCAGTCGACTCGCCCTTGAGGCCGAAGTAGGCAGCAAGGCCGCGGGCGGTGCGTATGCCTTCTTGTCCGCAATAGTCCTTGTTGAGGGCACGATGGCGTGCAGGCTGATAGGTGTGGAAATAGCCTTCCATCAAGAAGCCGGGAGTGCCATGACGCAGCACGCCCAGGTAGCCGCGGAAGGTGCCTTTGCTGGTGGTAGTCGTGTAGGAGCTGCCGTAGAACGAGATATCGCCGCGCACGTTGGTGCTTGTACGGCTGTAATAGCTCTGCGGGTCAAGCTCGTCCATATAGTGAGGTCCCCAGGTGCTCAAGCACATGTTGCGGCTTCCTGCCACCGAGTCGCCACCCTCGCCATCGCTACCGCGATACAGGAAGAGCGGGTAGTTGGTGGTGCTGCCCTCGCTGGCGGCGTTGGAGTGGATCGAAACGAAGATATCCATGTTGTTGGCATCAACTTCGCGGCATATTGCCGAGAGTGGACGGTTGTAGATCTCGTCGGGATCGTAGTTGTCCTTAGTATATGGGTACGGGCCATTCTTCACACGCGAGTACATGATGTTCTCGTGCTTCACGCCCATGTTCTCGAGGGCAGCACCCATGCGCAGGATTTTCCACAAGTTGGTGTTCGACTCATAGAAGCCGCAGGTGTCGGGCATTCCCGTCTCGGGCAGGTTGGGATAGGGGATGGTAGCCATTGGGCGGTCGTTGGGGCCCCAGCTGCCGTGACCTGGATTCAGGTAGATGCGCAGTTCGTCGGCTGTCTTAGCCTGCACTGCTCCAGCTGCGATGATTGCAGCTGCGATAAGTAAGATAAATTTCTTCATAGCTGTAATCATTTAGTAACGTTGATAATATAAGCCTCGCCGGCAGGGGTCGAGAACACAATCTTGCCCGATGCGGGCGATACCTCGGGATACATGGCAATCTGCGAGCCGTCGGTCAGGGTCTGGTTGTTGCCATTGAGGTCGGCAGCTACGATGGTAGAGGCATACACAGCCTCGCCGTCGTCATAGTCCATCATGCCCACGATGGTGTTGTTGTCCCACCACTTGGGAGCACGCATGTTGCCAATTTTCTTCACACCGGTTCCGTCGATGTTGCACACATAGGTACCGTGGCCCATCACAAAGTAGAGGGCCTTGGTGCCGTCGGGCGAAACCGACTCCCAGATGTAGCTCTGGTCGGTGCCGTTAGGCGAGAACACAGTGGTCTTGCCGTCGCGGGTGATCATGAGCTGGCGGTTGTTGATCGAGAGCACTGGAGCCGGCACGGCTGCCTTGGCGGTGCCAAGAGCCTTGGCTTTCATCTTGCCCTTGTTCACATAGGCGGCAGTAGCGCCTTCCACAGCCACGCCCTGCAGGTCGCGGGTGGGAGCCACAAGCTGCTGGCTTGCGCCCGAAGTCAGATTCTTCGACTGCAGAGCCACGTGACGAAGGTGGTTCTTGTCGAACGATGCCTCGCGGTAGACAACCGTCTGGCCGTCTTGCGAGATTTTCACGTCATAACCCGCACTCGGAGCAGTGCTCAGAGTGGTAGTCGTGCTTGTGCGCAGGTCATATTTAGCCAAGCCCTGGTTGCTGGCGTCGGTCAGCAGCAGGTAGTCGCCCTGCGGACTGATGGCAGCAACCTTGGCGTTGGCATTCACGGGAATGTTGACTTTCTCGATCGAGCCAACGGTGAATACCTGCGCCATGCAGCTAAACGATGCACACAATGCCAATGTTAAGAAAACATTTTTCATAAAAAGCATCTGTTTAAGTTAATAAAAATGTAAATTAAAAGGTTGTATATAATGTAAAAGCCTTTTCCTTAAAACGCTTTATTTTGCTTCGTAAAATTAAAGATAAAAATATTCTCGTGCAACGAAAATTAATCGTTTTAATAATATTTTCACAACTTTTAATTGGGCTCTCCACAACAAAAAGGCCTCGATAGCAATTGCGTGTCGAGGCCATGTGACGTATATAAGATAGGTGCACCCTTTTTGGGTGCAAGTGACTAAATCAAGTATTGCGAGCTTATCGACTTGTTGTCGTGCACACGCTGTATTGTGTCGGCAAAGAGGTTGGCAATGCTCAGCACTTTCACCTTGGGGCACTTGGTGGTGTCGAATGGGATTGAATTGCTGAAGATCACCTCTTCAAGAGGACTCTCCATCACGCGCTCGGCGGCGGGGCCGCTCATGACGGCGTGAGAGGCAAGTGCTCTCACCGAGCGGGCGCCAGCGTCCTTCATGAGCTGGGCGGCCTTGCATATTGTGCCAGCCGTGTCGATCATGTCGTCGACGAGCACCACATCCTTGTCTTCCACATTGCCGATGATGGTCATCTTGGCCACCACATTGGCCTTGGCGCGCTGCTTGTGGCACAGCACCAGCGGGCAGTCGAAATACTTGGCGTAGTTGTTGGCTCGCTTGGCGCCGCCCACGTCGGGCGAGGCAATGACCAAATCCTTCAGGTGCAGTGATTGCACATAGGGCATGAGCACCGATGAGGCATACAGGTGGTCGACAGGGACATTGAAGAAGCCTTGTATCTGGTCGGCATGCAGGTCCATCGTAATCAACCGGTCGATGCCGGCAGTGCTCAGCAAGTCGGCCACAAGCTTGGCGCCTATCGACACGCGTGGCTTGTCCTTGCGGTCCTGGCGCGCCCACCCGAAGTAGGGCACCACGGCAATCACAGTTTTGGCCGATGCACGCTTGGCGGCATCAATCATGAGCAAGAGCTCCATCAAGTTGTCGCTGTTGGGGAATGTGGACTGCACGATGTATACCTCGTTGCCACGTATCGACTCCTCAAAGGAGACCTCAAATTCACCATCAGAGAAATACTGAATGTTCATCTTTCCTAACTCGATGCCTAGATGCTGGCACATCTCGGTAGCGAGATAGCGCGACTTAGTGCCTGAAAAGATTTTGAAAGGTTGCGTTGAATTACTCATTGTATTTATTGAAGCGTTAATAAAAACTTTACAAATTTACTACTTAAAACCGACTTGAGCCAAACTAATTGTAAAATATTTTTACAATTCATTTTTCTCCCTGCTTGCTTTGAACTTCCATATCACGGCCCCATGTGGCTCGATGTCGAGGTGCAACTTGCTCTCGCTCGCTATCTTGGCCTCCCGCTCTTGCTTGGTGAGCAGCTCCTTCATCTTGTAGGTGCCGCTCGCGAGGTGCAAGTAGTCGAAGGCGTGCTCGGGCAGGTCGATGTCGATATGGGCTGCGTTGCCGCCAAAGTTCACTGCCACCACGAGTGTCTCGGCATTGTAGTGGCGCAAGTACACATAGTGCTTGCCCGGATCGAGGTTGCCCATGTTCACATACATCAGGTCGAAGAGCTCACCCATTGCGATAGCTTTCTCGCTTGTGGCGATTTTGAGCACTTGCTGATAGGTGTGGCGCAGTTGCCTCTCGGCAGGCGACAGCCGGCTCAAGTTGCACTTGCCGCCATTGTACCAGCGCCGCAGTGTGGGCACACTGCAATAGTCGAATATCGAGGTGCGGCCGTCGTCGCCGCTATAGCCCTGGGCGCCCATGCCTTTCTCACCCAGCTCCTGCCCGGCATAGAGCATGAAGGGGCAAGTGGTCAATGTGGCCGATACCACCAGAGCAGGCAGTACATGGCTGGCATCGCCTGCTTTCTGATAGCTGGCTATGCGCTGCTCGTCGTGATTTTCCAGGAAGTTGAGCATGTGGTCCTTGATGTCGTCGACCGTCTGCCAGCATCCCGTGATGTCGCTTGCCATCTGCTTGGATTGCAGTATGTTGCACAGCGTGTCGTAGAGCGTCACTTTATCATAGAGGTAGTCAAATCCGCCATCGCCTAGATAGCTGTGATACAAGCCCACATTATATATCTCGGCAATAAAGATGATGCCGGGGTGCAATGCCTTGACTTGCGCTATTGCCCAGCGCCAGAACTCTACCGGCACCATGTGGGCCATGTCGCATCTATAGCCGTCGACTCCCATGCCGGCCCAGTACTTGAGTATGTCGAGCATCTTGTGCCAGGTGCTGGGAATGGGGTCGAAATGCTTGCTGCCGTTCCATGGGTCTACGCCATAGTTCAGCTTGGCTGTCTCATACCAGTCGTTCACGCCAGGCGAGGCGCTGTAGCAATCGTTGCCAGTGGCTTTGGCCGGAAACTCGTGATAGGCGCCAGCTCCTTGTCCCAGGTCGATGTGGGGCGCAAACTCCTGCCCAGTGATGTAGTAGAAATTGTTGCCGGGGGAGAAAAACATGCCAGTGTTGTCGCCCTCGCCCAGGTCTTTCACGCCAGCCGGGGCGGCGTCGCTGTGGTACTCGCGTGCCACGTGGTTGGGCACAAAGTCCATGATCACCTTCATCCCAGCCTCGTGGGTGCGGGCTATCAACTGCTTGTACTCGGCCAACCGGTTGGGCACGCTCTCGGCCAGGTCGGGGTCTACGTCGTAGTAGTCCCTGATGGCATAAGGCGAACCAGCATTGCCTTTCACCACATGCGGGTTGCTCGACTTTATGCCATAGGCACTGTAGTCGGTCTTGGTGGCATGCTCAATGACGCCGGTATACCACACATGGGTCACGCCCAGGTCGTGAATCGATTTCAGCACTCGGGCATCGATGTCGTTGAGTTTTCCCACGCCATTTTGCTCGATGGTGCCATTGTAGATGTTGTGCTCGCATGTGTTGGTGAAGAGGCGGGGCAGCAGCTGGTAAATGATGATTTTATTTGCGTTCATCTCTCAATTGTTTCAAAATGGGTGAATTCACGAGCACCTTCATGGCGGCAAAATAGCCTTCCTTGGCGTTGTCGGCCATCTTCTTGACGTCGAATGTGCTGATTTTCTTCATCGAGTCCACATTGATTACCACATCGCACAGTTCCAAGTCGGGCTTGGAGTTGTGGGTGGTCATGAGCCGGTAGGAGCGGTAGGCGATGTCGGCGATGCTCGACTTGAAGGGCGAGGTGTTGAGCGGGCTCACGTTCACGCCCAGCAGCACATCGCACTTGTCGCGCAAGGCAAAGGCCGGCAGGTTGTGCAACACGCCGCCGTCGATATAGGTGTGCCCATTCACCTTGGTGGGCTTGAACACCACGGGCAGGCTGCACGAGGCGAGCACGCAATTCACCAGAGGGCCGCTTGTGAAGAGGTCCTCTTTATAGGTGTCGAGATTGGTTGCTGTGATTATCGTGGGGATGTGAAGTTGCTCGATGCGCTCAACGGGCAGATTTTTTTTCAGAAACTTGGCAAAGCCGTCAAACTTCAAGAGTCCGTTGCTCGGCACGCTGAACGAGGTGAGGTCGCCAATTCTGATTTGCGAGAAGGCCTTGAGTGTGTCGTCGGGCGTAACGCCCGAGCTGTAGAAAGCCGCCATCACCGCGCCTGCGCTCACTCCCGCAATCACATCGGGCACCAGGCCAAACTCGTCGAGCGCTTTCATCACACCAATGTGAGCAAACCCTTTTGCGCCGCCGCCACTCAGCGCCACGCCAAAATGGTATTTCTTGTGCATAAGCATCACTCGTAAATTTCTTACAAATTTAATGCTTTTTTTGTGGATTAACGGCCAAATTTCGGTAAAAAATAAAGGCGAGCCATTGAGGTTCGCCTTTATCATCTTTAATATGTGTGGGTTAGGTTTTATCCTAAGAAACCGAGCAGCACACCGGCAGCCACTGCCGAGCTAATCACACCGGCCACATTGGGACCCATGGCATGCATGAGCAGGTAGTTGCGCGGATCATACTTCAAGCCCTGGTCGTTGCTGATGCGGGCTGCCATAGGCACGGCACTCACGCCAGCGTTGCCAATGAGAGGATTGAGCTTGTTGTCCTTGCTCAGGAACAGGTTGAAGAACTTCACAAAGAGCACGCCGGCAAATGTGGCAATGATAAATGCCATAGCGCCCAGGAAGAAGATCTTGACAGTGCTCATAGTCAGGAACTGAGAAGCCTGGGTTGAGGTACCCACGGTCAAGCCCAGTATCATTGTAACGATGTCGGTCATTGCATTGCTTGCAGTCTTGGCAAGACGGGTAGTGACTCCCGACTCACGCAGCAGGTTGCCGAAGAAGAGCATGCCCAGCAGGGGAAGACCCGATGGCACAAAGAAGCAAGTGAGCAGCAGGCCAACGATTGGGAACAGTATCTTCTCGTTTTTGGTCACCTTGCGCGCTGGCTTCATGTGTATCACACGCTCTTTCTTGGTCGTGCACAGTCGCATGATGGGCGGTTGTATCACTGGCACTAGGGCCATGTAGGAGTAGGCACACACGGCGATAGCTCCCAGCAAGTTGGGTGCGAGTTTTCCACTCAGGAAGATGGCAGTGGGGCCGTCGGCACCGCCGATGATGGCGATGGCACCTGCCTGGTCGGGCATGAAGCCGATGGCCAGAGCTACCATGTAGGCGCCGAAGATGCCAAACTGGGCCGCAGCGCCCACCAGCATGAGCTTAGGATTGGCAATGAGCGAGCCGAAGTCGGTCATTGCGCCGATTCCCAGGAAGATGAGTGGCGGGTACCAGCCTTTCACCACACCTTGATACAAGATGTTGAGCACCGAGCCCTCCTCATATACACCAATCTCATTGCCTGGCTGGAATGGAATGTTGCCAACCAGGATGCCGAAGCCAATGGGAACAAGCAGCATTGGCTCAAAGTCATGCTTGATGGCCAGGTAGATAAACAGCAGACCAAAGCATATCATGATCAAGTTGGTGTAGTCACAGTTGTAGAAACCAGTAAAGTGCCAGAACTGTAACAAATTACTTGATACGATGTCAAATATACTTGCTAACATAACTCTTAAGCGATTACCATGATAGTGTCACCCTCGAGAACAGAGTCCTCCTTGTTGACGTTGATACTCTTTACTGTACCGTCTTTACCGGCCTTCACCTCATTGCCCATCTTCATGGCCTCGAGGATGCACACCACGTCGTCGGCCTTCACAGCCTGGCCCTCTTTCACATAGAGTTCCTTGATTGTTCCTGGCAGTGGCGACTCTACCACGTAGTCGCCTGCGGCAGCCTTGGCGGCGGTCTTCTTCTTGGCGACGGGGGCACTTGCCACAGCGGCGGGAGCCACCTTCTTCACAACGTGAGAAATCTTGGGCTGGTCCTCGAGCTCCACTTTGTAGCTCTTGCCATTGACCTCGACACTTGCAACGTTGTTCTCGTCGACGTCACCAACGGCAACCTTATACTCGTTGCCATTGATTTTATACTTATATTCTTTCATTTTTTGATGTTAAGTCTTTTTAATTTGTTTTTGAAAACTTGGTTGTTATTTGCGTTGAGGTGCTGGGCACATCATTTGCTCCTTGGAGTTCCATGCGGTAGAGCCGCTGCGCTTGAAGGTGAGCACGCCGCTCTCCTCGTCGTGGGCATTGAAATGCTGGAAGAGCGCCATGCAGATGGCTGCAATTTCCTCCTCGCCAGCTTCTGGCTCGGCTGTAGCAGTGCTTGCCGGGGTCTCAACTGCCTGTGTGACTGCAGGGGCAGTGTTTTTGTTGAGCGACTTGTCGCTCACATATCCAAACACCTTAAAGAGCAAGTACAGCAGGATGAGTGCCGAAAACACAATGAGCATAGCGATGACGGTGATAATCACACCATAGGGGTCATGCTGATGGAACTTTTCAACATTCTCGTTCTTGATGCGGGTGTTGAAATTGCCCGGGGTGATGGCTTTCTCAATGCTGCTCCCGTCGCGCACCTCAAAGTCGCCGTTGTGCTCGGTGCCTTCAAGAGGCAGACGCCCCTCGGCCTTGATGGCATAGGACTGGCCAGCCTTGAGCGAGGCAGGCACGGTGACTTGGTCGACCATCTCGCCATTCACGTCGTAGACGGCAAGGTAGTTGGCCTGGCCCGGCACAAACTCAAAGGGCAGGTGGAATGTGCCATTCTGAATTTGCCCGTCGGCGACAAACACGCATTGCCCGTGTTCGCCAAGGTTGGTGTTTCTTTCATCACCGCGCGGAATCATGTAGACGCCCGTCTTCAAGGGAGCCTCTGAGAGGTAACGCAGCACAGCGTCGTTGTCGCGCACTTTCTCGCGAGCATAGGCGGCATCGCGGTTGGCCTGGGTGAAGAGCTCCTCGGGCTTCTTGTTGGTGATAAACATCTTCTCGATGGCATAAGCGTGGTAGCTCGAGTTGTAAAGCTCGACCCAGCCAGTGGTTGTGCCACCATACTGCGTGCTATCTTGTGCAGTCATCACCTCGGTGATGCGCAGGTTCTTGTGGCCCTGCGCAAGGGCTCCGAAGCTCACGACTGCAGCAAGCAGCAGGAATAATATATTTCTCTTATTCATCTCTTGTAACACATTAAAATATATTAGAGAGGAATATTGCCGTGCTTCTTAGCAGGGTTGGTAAGCTTCTTGGTGCGGGTCTGCTCCAGGGCGCGAATGATGCGGAAGCGGGTGTTGCGTGGCTCAATCACGTCGTCGATGTAGCCATATTTGGCTGCATTGTAAGGAGTGCAGAACAGGTCGTTATACTCTTGCTCTTTCTCGGCAATAAACTGCTTGTGGTCGGCCATGATCTTCTTGGCCTCTTCCTCGCTCTTGGCTTCGGCAGCGGCAGCCTTGGCAGCCTTGCCTTGCTTAGCATAGAGAATGCCGGCAGCGCCGCTTGCGCCCATCACAGCAATCTCGGCGCTTGGCCAAGCGTAGTTCATGTCGCCGCGCAGCTGCTTGCAGCTCATCACGATGTGGCTGCCGCCGTAGCTCTTGCGCAGGGTCACGGTGATCTTGGGCACGGTGGCTTCGCCGTAGGCATAGAGCAACTTGGCGCCGTTCATGATCACAGCGTTGTACTCTTGCTGGGTGCCAGGCAGGAATCCAGGCACGTCGACGAGGGTGACGATAGGAATGTTGAAAGCGTCGCAGAAGCGCACGAAGCGGCCGCCCTTGCGGCTTGCGTTCACGTCGAGCACGCCAGCCATGTAGTTGGGCTGGTTGGCCACGATACCCACGCTCTGGCCATTGAAACGGGCAAAGCCCACGATGATGTTCTTGGCCCAATCCTTGTGTACCTCAAGGAACTCGCCGTTGTCGACGATGGCACCTATCACATCATACATGTTGTAGGGATCGTTGGGGCTCTCGGGAATCACAGTGTTGAGTGAGTCCTCGGCACGGTCGATGGGGTCGGTGCACTCCACGCGTGGAGCTTCCTCCATATTGTTGCTTGGCATGTAGCTCAGCAATTTCTTGATGAGTGCCATGGCCTCTTCCTCGTTCTCGGCTGCGAAGTGTGCCACACCGCTCTTGGTGGCATGCACCTTGGCGCCGCCCAGTTGCTCTTGAGTCACGTCCTCGCCAGTCACGGTCTTCACCACCTTAGGTCCGGTCAGGAACATGTAGCTTATGCCCTGGCACATGATGATGAAGTCGGTGAGGGCAGGGGAGTACACTGCACCACCGGCGCAGGGACCCAAAATAGCCGAAATCTGAGGAATCACGCCGCTGGCGTTGATGTTGCGCTGGAATATCTCGGCATAGCCGCCCAGTGCGTTGATGCCCTCTTGGATGCGGGCGCCGCCCGAGTCGTTAAGGCCAATCACAGGGGCGCCATTCTTCATGGCCAGGTCCATGATTTTGCAAATCTTCAGGGCCATGGTCTCGCTCAGTGCGCCGCCAAATGAAGTGGCATCTTGTGCAAATATATAAACAAGGCGACCATCGATTGTGCCATAACCGGTCACAACGGCGTCGCCATCTACTTGCTTCTTCTCCATGCCGAAGTTGGTGCAACGGTGACGAACGAACATGTCGAGTTCCTCAAAGCTGCCCTCGTCGAGGAGCATGTTGATTCTTTCGCGGGCAGTGTATTTGCCCTTGTTGTGCTGTTTTTCGATGGCTTTCTCGCCACCACCGAGGCGTGCCTTGTTGCGACGCTCGATCAGCTCTTGAATTTTCTCAAGTTGTTTACCCATTATCTTGATTACTTATTTGGATTTTCACAAAGTTCGATTAATGCGCCGCAAGTGCTCTTGGGATGCACAAATGCGATGTTCAGGCCGTCGGCACCCTTGCGTGGCACCTTGTCGATCACACGCTCGCCATTCTCCTGGAGCTCGTTGAGTGCATTGGCAAGACCATCCTCAACGGCGAATGCCATGTGCTGGATGCCGCCGTGACCGCCGTTCTTGGCAATGAATTTGGCAATTGCGCTCTCGTCGCTGGTAGCCTCGAGAAGCTCAATCTTGGTCTCGCCCACTTTCAGGAAGGCAGTCTTAACGTGCTGGTCCTCAACTTCCTCAATCTTGTAGCACTTGGTGTTCAATAATTTCTCATAAAATGGGATTGCCTGCTCAAGCGAAGCAACAGCGATACCCACGTGTTCGATGTGTGAAATCTGCATAATTAAATTGATTTTAAAAAGTTGTTATATAATTAGTTAATTGTAATTTAAAGTTTGATGTGGCGCGCAGCCTGTTTACTCCGGCTACACATCCAGTGCAAAATTAATACAAATTATTCAAAGAGGCCTAAGTTTTAACCGGTAATTACTTTTAAACTTCTTTAAAATAAATATCAAATTTTAAATTTTTTTTTAGAACTTGTCGAGAGAATACCATCTCGACGCCTGGCGCATTTCGCCCCCCGTGGCTCGGCACGTGAATTTCTCAAGTGGCAAATTTGTAACGTTTCTAAATAAGCCGAAAGTTCCAAATTGATTGAGTTGACAACGCTTAAGCGGTGGTGAAATTTACTTTTTGTTCAACTTTTTGTTGCTCTTGTTTTCTTAATTATTTGATTTGTAATTAATTAAATTTTATTTTAGAAAATTTGCTTTTTCTGAGTATTACGCTTGTTGGATAAATTGTTTATTGTTATATTTGCAAGGTTTTTGCGAAAATTGACATAAAACACAACCGATTTAAACTATAAACAATATAATAAAAAAAGTGGAAACAAAGACTTACACTTATGAGCAAGCTTATGAAGCCACATTGAAATACTTTGATGGCGACGAGCTTGCAGCAAGAGTCTGGACGAGCAAGTATGCCCTGAAGGATTCCGAAGGCAACCTCTACGAGCTCACGCCCGACGACATGCACCATCGCATCGCTCGTGAGATTGCCCGCATCGAGAAAAAATACCCCAACCCGATGAGCGAGGAGAAAATATTTGACTTGATCAAGCACTTCCGCTACATCGTGCCGCAGGGCAGCCCCATGGCCGGCATTGGCAACAACTTCCAAGTGGGCTCATTGTCCAATTGCTTCGTGATAGGCCTTGATGGCGACCCCGACAGCTACGGCGGCATTATGAAAATCGACGAGGAGCAGGTGCAGCTCATGAAGCGCCGTGGCGGCGTGGGGCACGACCTTACTCACATCCGCCCCAAGGGCTCTCCTGTGAAGAACTCAGCACTCACGTCGACTGGCCTGGTCCCCTTCATGGAGCGCTATAGCAACAGCACCCGCGAGGTGGCACAAGACGGCCGCCGCGGCGCCCTCATGCTCACCGTGAGCATCAAGCACCCCGACAGCGAGTCGTTTATCGACGCCAAGATGACCGAGGGCAAGGTGACGGGTGCCAACGTGAGCGTGCGCATCGACGACGAGTTTATGCGTGCCGCTACCGAGGGCAAGAAATACGTGCAACAATACCCTGTGCACAGCGACCACCCAATCGTGAAGAAGGAAATCGACGCCTCCAAACTTTGGGCCAAGATTGTGCACAACGCTTGGAAGAGCGCCGAGCCTGGCGTGCTCTTCTGGGACACCGTCATACGCGAGTCGGTGCCCGACTGCTATGCCGACCTGGGCTTCCGCACCATCTCGACCAACCCATGCGGCGAAATCCCGCTGTGCCCCTACGACAGCTGCCGCCTGCTGGCCATCAACCTCTACTCCTATGTCGAGAACCCCTTCACCAAGGATGCTCACTTCAATTTCGACCTCTTCAGCGAGCACATTGGCTATGCTCAGCGCATGATGGACGACATCATCGACCTCGAGATGGAGAAAATCGACAAGATACTTGCCAAGATTGAGAGCGATCCCGAGACCGAGGAGGTGAAGCTCACCGAGAAAAACCTGTGGATCAAGATACGCAACAAGACCCTCAAGGGCCGCCGCACGGGCGTGGGCACCACTGCCGAGGGCGACATGGTAGCTGCCATGGGCCTGCGCTACGGCACCGATCCGGCCACTCAATTCTCGGTAAGCGTGCACCGTGCACTGGCGCTGGCCGCCTATCGCGCATCGGTCAACCTGGCCAAGGAGCGCGGTCCCTTTGAAATCTACGACGCTGAGCGGGAGAAAAACAACCCCTATATCAATCGCCTCAGGGAGGCCGACCCCGAGCTCTACGAGGAAATGACTAAGTACGGCCGCCGCAACATCGCTTGCCTCACCATTGCGCCCACTGGCACCACCAGCATCATGACGCAGACCACCTCGGGCATCGAGCCTGTGTTCCTGCCTGTGTACAAGCGCCGCCGCAAGGTGAACCCCAACGACAAGGACGTGCACGTCGACTATGTCGACAACACGGGCGACTCCTTTGAGGAATACATCGTGTATCATCCCAAATTCCTCACCTGGATGAAGGTGAATGGCATCGAGGTGCGCCACGACTACACCCAGCAGCAACTCGACGAGATCGTTGCCAAGTCGCCCTACTACAAGGCCACGTCGAACGATGTAGACTGGGTCGAGAAGGTGAAGATGCAAGGTGCTGTGCAGAAGTGGGTCGACCACTCGATCAGCGTCACCATCAACCTGCCCAACGACATCTCGGAGGAAATGGTCAACAAGCTCTATGTCGAGGCTTGGAAGGTGGGCTGCAAGGGCTGCACCGTGTACCGCGACGGCTCTCGCTCGGGCGTGCTCGTGACGCTCACCAGCGACGACAAGAAGAAGGAGAAAGCCAAGCAGGCCTCTCACTACATGGCTGCCGAGGAGCACATTCTCAAGCGTCCTATCGAGCTCGATGCCGATGTGGTGCGCTTCCAGAACAACAAGGAGAAGTGGATTGCCTTCATCGGCTTGATCGACGGCCGTCCCTACGAGATCTTCACCGGTATTGCCGACGACGACGAGGGCATCTTCTGCCCCAAGTCGGTGACCAAGGGCAAGATCATCAAGGTGATAGGCGAGGATGGCGAGAAGCGCTACGACTTCCAGTTTGTCAACAAGCGCGGCTTCAAGACCACCATCGAAGGCCTGAGCGAGAAGTTCAACCCCGAGTTCTGGAACTATGCCAAACTCATCTCGGGCGTGCTGCGCTACGGCATGCCTATCGCACAAGTGCTGAAGCTGGTGAGCAGCCTCGAGCTCGACAACAAGTCGATCAACACCTGGAAGATGGGCGTTGAGCGCGCGCTCAAGAAATACATGCCCAATGGCACCAAGGCCGAGGGAAAGAAGTGCCCGAATTGCGGACAGGAGACCCTCATCTACCAGGAGGGCTGCCTGATATGCACCAATTGCGGCACCTCACGTTGCGGTTGATTGTTTTGGGCTTTACGATTTACTATATTTTTTAGCAAAAAAGGGACAAGTTACAAAAATTTGTCCCTTTAATTTTGTTGTTTTCGTGGCTTTTCAGTAATTTTATACCACAATAAAACCAACGTGCGCATGAGGGCTATTTTCAACATCAATTACATCACCCGCTGGGGCGAGAATCTCATACTTGTCGACGACCGCGACGGCACGCGGCACCCCATGACCTACAACGACGGCTTCTTCTGGTCGTGCATGCTCGACGTGGGGCCTGATTTCTGCTATCACTATCAAGTGGAAGGCGGCGAAACGGCACGCATCGAGACGCTGCCGCATTCACTCTCATTCTGCAAGCCCGATTTGCAAGAAGCCACCTTCCTCGACTCGTGGCAGGAGCCGCAGGTGGCCGATGTGAGCGGGACTGCCCCGTTCAAGACTTTGTTTCCCCGCAAGAAGGGCAGGCAAGCCTGCGACAACGTTGCGCCCGGCCACATCACGCTCAGGGTGAAGGCTCCACTTGTGCCACCCGAGTACGTTCTGGCTATCGTTGGCAACACGCCGCAGCTGGGCAACTGGGACCCGCAGAAGGGCTTGAAGATGGCACCTTCTACATTTCCCTATTTCTCCATCTGCATGAAGCCCGAGCCCTACATGGAGTTTAAGTTTGTGGTGCTCGATGCCGACAGCGGCGAGCTCATTGCATGGGAAAATGGCGACAATCATGAACTCACGATGCTTTTTCCCCACAACAGCGCCCTGGTTGTCACGGGTCTGTCGTTCAGCAGTCCGCTCTCGCAATGGCGGTGCGCTGGCACTGCGGTGCCGCTTTTCTCGCTGCGCTCGTCGTCGGATATGGGCGTAGGCGATTTTGCCGACATCCCGAAACTGGTCGACTGGGCAAGCCGCACAGGGCAACACATCCTGCAATTCCTGCCGCTCAACGACACCACCTCGTGCGACAGTTATCACAACTCTTTCCCCTACAATCCCGTGTCGGGCTTTGCCCTGCATCCTGTCTACATCAGGCCCTCGCTGGTGGGCACGCTTGCCGACAAGCGGCTCATGGCCCGCTTCACCCGCCGAGCCATGCATCTCAATAGCTTGAAGAGCATCGACTACAATGCTGTGCTTCATCTCAAAATCGACTATATGAGAGCCATTTATAGTGAAAACCATCAAGCAATACATCAAGACGAGAAGTTGGGTAAGTTTGTCAAGAATAATGCCTTCTGGCTTCGCCCCTATGCTGCCTATTGCATCTTGCGCAACCAGCTCGAAACCGAGCATTTCGATCGGTGGGGACTGTACTCAAAATACGACGAGCAGAAAATTTCGGCATTCCTCGAGGCGCATTCCAGCGAGGCTGAATTCATCTATTTCTATCAGTACCACCTGCATGAGCAATTGAGCGAGGCTGTGAAACATGCCCATGCCCGCAAGGTGCTATTGAAGGGCGACTTGCCCATTGGCATGAGCCGCTATTGCGTGGAGGTGTGGCAGCATCCCGAGTATTTTGACCTGGAGCATCAAGCCGGGGCTCAGCCCGACTACCTCTCGACGGGCGGGCAGGCTTGGGGCTTCCCGCTCTACAACTGGAAGACGATGGAGGCCGACGGCTACTCGTGGCTCAAGGCCCGCTTGCGCCACATGGCGCAGTATTTCGATTGCTATCGCATCGACCACATCATGGGCTACATGCGCATGTGGGCCATTGAGGCCGGCCCGCGTGGCAGCAAGCGCGGGCGCTACTTGCCCGAGATACCTGATGTGTCGCTCGAGATCAACGAGCTGCTGTGGCAGCAGCTTGGCACGAGGCACCTCACCGCGATTGTGGGTGCCACGGCGATGTTGCCCTGCGGCGAGAACGTGGGGGCTGCCCCTGCCGCACTCGATGCCGTGATGAAGAAGCTGGGCATTCTCTCTCTCGAAATCATGCAGATGCCCAAGTTTGAATACAAGTTCCGCTGGCCCGACACGTTCCCCTACATGAGCGTGTGTGCCACGTCAAACCACGACATGCCCGTCATCAGGAGTTGGTGGAAGCAAGACCCCGAGGCGACGCAGCAATTCTATGAGCTGGTGCTGCATCATTCCAACAAGGCACCGGCCGAGGCAACGCCCGACGTGTGTGAGGAAATCCTGGCTGTCAACCTCAATGCCAAGTCGATGCTGGCTATTTTCCCCATTCAAGACTGGCTCTCGATCGACGAGGGCCTGCGCAATTCCGACCCCGAGAGCGAGCGCGTCAACGACCCTGCCAGCATGCAGCCGCATTGGAACTACCGCATGCACATCTCGCTCGAGACGGTTGTGGCAGCCTCGAGTTTCAACAAGAAAATAAGCATGCTCATTGCGCAAAGTGGCCGCTGAGCATTTCATTTTTTTGCAATTTGCTTGTGAAATAGGTTGACTAATTGTAAATTTGCAATGTTATTAGCTCATATTAGTAACGCTAATTTAGATTTATGACTAAGAAGATAATGCTTGTTTTTGGCACTCGTCCCGAGGCTATCAAAATGGCGCCTCTGGTGATTGAGCTAAAAAAACATCCCTCCGATATAGAAACCATCGTGTGCGTCACAGGGCAGCACCGCGAGATGCTCGACCAAGTGCTCGATGTGTTCAGCATCACTCCCGACTACGACTTGAATATTATGAAGGCTGGCCAAGACCTTTATGATGTCACCTGCCGTGTGCTGCTGGGCATGCGCGATGTGCTGGCCAAGGTGAATCCCGATGTGGTGCTTGTGCATGGCGACACGACCACGAGCACGGCCGCCGCACTGGCCGCTTTTTACAAGCAGATACCGGTGGGGCACGTCGAGGCTGGCTTGCGCACCCACAACATCTATAGCCCTTGGCCCGAGGAGATGAACCGGCAAATCACCGGCCGCATCGCCACCTATGATTTCTCGCCCACTGCGCTTAGCCGCCAGAATTTGCTCGACGAGGGTGTGCCCGAGTCACGCATCGTTGTCACTGGCAACACTGTGATCGATGCCTTGCACATCGTGGTGGGCAAAATCAAGAACGACCATGCGCTGCATGCGCGACTCTCGCAGGAGTTGCGCAACTATGGCTACGACGTGGGCCGCTTGGCTAGCGGCCAGCGCCGCTTGGTGCTCATCACCGGGCATCGCCGCGAGAACTTCGGCGAGGGCTTCGACCGCATTTGCCGAGCTATAAAGACGCTGGGCGAGAGATACCCCGAGGTCGACTTTGTGTATCCCATGCACTTGAATCCCAACGTGCGCGGTCCCATCCGCAAGGCCTTTGGCGACACGCTCAACGGCGAGGGCAACCTCTTCTTTATCGAGCCGCTTGAGTACGTGAGCTTTGTATTCCTCATGGAGAAGGCTCATGTGGTGCTCACCGATAGTGGCGGCATACAGGAAGAGGCTCCAGGCCTGGGCAAACCCGTGCTGGTGATGCGCGACACCACCGAGCGTCCCGAGGCTCTCGAGGCTGGCACTGTGAAGCTTGTGGGCACCGACTACGACAAAATCGTGGGCAGTGTAGCCCAACTGCTCGACGACCCTGTGGCCTATGAGCGCATGAGCCATGCCGTGAATCCCTATGGCGACGGCAAGGCTTGCCCCCGAATTGTGAAACATTTAATTCAATCAGTATAAAATGAAAGGTAAAATTCTTGTAACGGGTGGAACCGGTTTCATCGGCTCACACACCACCGTAGAGCTGCAAAATGCAGGCTACGAGGTCGTGATTATCGACAATCTTTCTAACAGCAACGTCGAGGTGCTCGACGGCATTGAGCACATCACGGGCAAGCGCCCCGTCTTTGTCGAGGGCGATTGTACCGATATCGACACATTGCGCAAGCTTTTCACCGACAATCCAGGTATCAACGGCATCATCGACTTTGCCGCCAGCAAGGCCGTGGGCGAGTCGGTGCACAAGCCTATTTTGTACTATCGCAACAATCTCAACATCCTGCTCAACCTGCTCGACTTGATGCCCGAGTACGGCATCAAGGGTTTTGTGTTCTCCTCGTCGTGCACTGTCTATGGCGAGCCCGACCAGAACCCCATCACCGAGTCGGCCCCCATCAAGAAGGCCACTTCGCCTTATGGTGAGACCAAGCAAGTGAGTGAGGACATCATCCACGACGTGATCGTGAGCGGCGCTCCCATCAAGGCCATCATTCTGCGCTATTTCAACCCGATTGGCGCTCATCCCAGTGGCGAGATTGGCGAGCTGCCCAACGGCGTGCCGCAAAACCTGGTTCCTTACCTCACGCAGACTGCCATAGGCATCCGCAAGGAACTGAGTATCTTTGGCGACGACTATCCCACGCCCGACGGCTCGTGCATACGCGACTTCATCAATATCGTCGACCTGGCCAAGGCTCACGTGAAGGCTCTCGAGCGCATGCTCGAGGACAAGAGCGACGACAAGCTGGAGTACTTCAACATTGGCACCGGCCAAGGCCTCTCGGTACTGCAACTGCTCGATGCCTTTGAGCGTGCAACTGGCGTGAAGGTGCCTCACAAGATTGTGGGCCGCCGCGAGGGCGACATCGTGCAAATATGGGCCGACCCCACCAAGGCCAACACCGTGCTGGGCTGGAAGGCCGAGGTGTCGATCGAAGACACCATGCGCAGCGCCTGGAACTGGCAGAAGAAACTGCGTGAGCGCGGTATCATGTGATTCGGCTTATAGTTGAGAAAAATATAATTGCCCTGCGGCCCGGTGTGGTTGCGGGGCAATTTGCTGTTGCGATGAGGGGGCTACAATGCGCTGTATTCGGGTATCTCGGTGAGGAAAACGATGCGCTTGTGCTCATAGTCGTTGCGGCAGCAATAGTGCACCAGCCCGTTGCTCACCATGAGGTATTTCACCATCATCACTTGATTGTAGCGCAAGATGATTTGGTCAAACACGGCTTGGTCAATCGCGATGTGGGGCGCCTTGTATTCCACAATCACGAGCGGGCGGCCGCCAGCGTCGGCCACCAGGCTGTCGCAACGGCGCTTGATGCCGTTTTGCACCAGCGACACCTCATTGGCCATGAGCCCCATGGGGTAGTGCTTCTCGGTGATGAGATACTTCACAAAGTTCTGGCGCACCCACTCTTCGGGCGTGAGTCTCACAAAGCGGTGGCGCAACGGGTCGTAGATGGTGAGCACCCCCTTTTCGTTGCGTTTTATATTGAATTGATAATCAGGAAGATTGAGATTTATCATCATTTTTAAATTTGCACAGGTCACAAATTAGTCGTAAATTTAGCAAATAAATTCTTATAGTCAAAACTACGATGCCCGCAAAAAAAGAAGAGGTAACCTATTTCTCGCTGCGTAACGAAATCATTCAGAAGAAGTTTCGCCCCATCTATGTGCTTCAAGGCGACGAGCCCTACTATATCGACCAGTTGAGCGACATGATCGTGAACGCTGCCCTGAACGAGGATGAGCGCGATTTCAATCTCACGATATGCTACGGTATGGACGTGGACATACGCAATGTGATTGCCTCGTGCAAGCAGTATCCCGCCATGTCGCAATACCAGGTGGTGGTGTTGCGCGAGGCCCAGAATGTGGGCAAGGCCCAAAACAAGCAGAACGCCGCCGAGCTCAACATGCTCAAGTTCTATGCCGAGCGCCCGCTCTCGAGCACGATACTGGTGGTGTGCTACAAGGGCGGCGCGTGCAAGTCGACCGAGTTTCTCAATGCCATGAAGAAAGCGCAGAGTGGAGTAGTGCTCACCTCCAACAAGGTGCGCGACTACCAGATGCCCCAGGTGGTGAAGGACTACTGCATGTCGCTCAAGGTCAATATCGACGACAAGAGCGTGCGCATGCTTTGCGACTTCATAGGCGTCGACATCTCGCGCATGTTTGGCGAAATCGACAAGCTCAAGCTGCTGCTGGGCCACGACAACCGCATCACGCCGGCCTTGATCGAGGAGAACATTGGCATCAGCAAGGATTACAACAACTTTGAGCTTGAGGATGCACTCATCGCCCGCGACCAGGCCAAGGCCTATAAGATCATCGATTACTACAAGAAAAATCCCAAAAACAATCCTGTGGTGATCACCATCAGCATGATTTACGGCTTCTTCAGCAATGTGCTGCTGGTGCGCACAGCCCGCGACAAGACCGATGCCGGCCTCATGGCGCAATGCGGCACGCGCTCGATGTTCAGGGTGAAGAAATTCAAGGAGGCCGCCCGCAACTACAGCACCCGTGCCTGCGTCAACATCATCAGCTATCTGCGCGAGTGCGACGTCAAGTGCAAGGGCCAAGGCTCGAGGCAGGATCCCTACGACCTGCTCTTCGACTTGGTCTACAAGATTTTGCATAGTTAGCTGCTGCACCTGTGCTTTTTGCCACAAAATTTTCGTAACTTTGCGGCACAGTTAACACGATATAAGGAAAGTAATATTTAGAATATGGCTGATTCACCATTATTGCAACGGCTTGAGGGCCTTGATGCCCGTTTCGAGGAAATCAAGACGCTCATCACCGATCCGGCTGTAATTGCCGACCAACCACGCTATGTGAAACTCACCAAGGAATACAAGCATCTTGAGGACTTGCTTAAGGTTGCCAACCAATACAAAAAACTCTTAGGCGACATCGACGAGGCCAAGCAATTGCTCGAGGAAGAGTCCGACCCCGACATGAAGGAAATGGCTCGCGAGGAGATTGAGGCCAATCAAGCCCAGTTGCCCAAGCTTGAGGAGGAAATCAAGCTCAAACTCATTCCCGAGGATCCCGAGGACAGCAAGAATGTGGTGCTCGAGATACGCGGTGGCACTGGCGGCGACGAGGCTTGCCTCTTTGCCGGCGACCTGGCGCGCATGTATGTGCGCTTCTGCGAGCGCAAGGGTTGGAAGGTGGAGATGTCGAGCTGCAGCCCGGGCGCTGCCGGTGGCTACAAGGAGGTGGTGTTCAGCATCACGGGCGACAATGTGTATGGCACGCTCAAGTATGAGAGCGGTGTGCATCGCGTGCAGCGTGTGCCCGTGACCGAGACGCAGGGCCGTGTGCACACCAGTGCGGCCTCGGTGGCTGTGCTGCCCGAGGCCGAGCCCTTCGAGGTGCACATCAACGAGGGCGAGATCAAGTGGGACACCTTCCGCAGCGGCGGCGCGGGCGGCCAGAATGTGAACAAGGTGAACTCGGGCGTGCGCCTGCGCTACATGTGGACCAATCCCAACACGGGCGAGCAGCAGGAAATCCTCATCGAGTGTACCGAGACGCGCGACCAGCCCAAGAACAAGGAGCGCGCTTTGGCCCGCTTGCGCACATTTATCTACGACCACGAGCATCAGAAGTATGTCGACGACATTGCCAGCCGTCGCAAGACGCTGGTCTCCACGGGCGACCGCTCGGCCAAAATACGCACCTATAATTACCCGCAAGGCCGCATCACCGACCACCGTATTGGCTACACTGTCTACAACCTGCCAGCCTTTATGGATGGCGACATTCAAGATTGCATCGACCACTTGATCGTAGCCGAGAATGCCGAGAAACTGAAAGAAGCAGAATTATAAAATTGCAGTCAAGGATGCGTCACGCTGTTGTGGCGCATCCTTGATGCTAAACGACACCCACTCCACATGAAAACAGCTTTTCAAAACGTGTCACGCAATTTCGCGGGAGCCTGCAGGCGTTTCCCCATCTCGGTAGCCTTGCTGGCCATTGCGGTTTTCTTTGCTATCATTTGTTTCCACGCGCCCAAGCTGTATAGCGCCAATTTCTATTTTTTTGCTATCTATTACCCTGCATCGGCTGCCGTTCTTGCCCTCTCGCTGCGGCTGTGGAGTGAGGAGGTGAGCAACCGGCGGCTCAGCCTGATTGTGCAAGGGGTGGTGCATGCCGTTTGGCTGGGGGCTGCATTGTATTTTGCCAGTCAAGTGCCATTCTACGACAACAAGCCTACCACGATTGCGCTTGTGGCCTGTTGCGTGGCGATATTGCTCTCGTGCTGGGTGTTGTCGTATGTGCGTTGTAGCACCGACGACCAGCTGTGGAACTTCATGTGGCGCACAACGATTTCAGCTGTTATCAGCTGGGGTGTGGGCTTAGCGCTATATCTTGCTTTATCCATCCTGCTTGGTGCCTTGAAATTGCTCTTTGGGCTTGACACCAGCATTGCCATCTTTGATGTGCTCGTGGCTTGCGAGGGGCTTGTGGCGCCGTTCCTGCTCATGCAATTGATACCTGCCGGCTCCAAAAAGCACGACAGCGGCAATCACTTGAGCCGTTTCGTCATGGGCGTGACCAAGTATATGCTCATTCCTGTGGCAGCGCTCTACTTGCTCACGCTATATGTGTACACGCTTAAAATCATCATCGAGTGGCGGTTGCCCGATGGCGGGGTGAGCTATCTGGTCACGGCACTCATGGCAGTGATGCTCCTGCTCACTTTTGTGCTTTACCCCTCTCGCAACGATGCGGGTATGAAGTTGGGCCACTGGATTGTGCGGTGGCTGCCCGTCATGGTATTGCCCATGCTGGTGCTCATGAGCATAGGCATCGCGCGCCGCGTGATCGACTATGGCATCACCATTTCACGGCTCTACTTGGTGCTCTTCAACGTGTGGTGCTATGTGGTGTGCGTCGTCCTCTTCGTGATTCGCAGCAAGCGCTTTGGGTGGATTATCAGCTCGTTTGCTTTGGTATTTCTCATTTCGTCGATAGGGCCTTGGAGCATGAGCAATATCACGCGTCACGTGATTTCCCACCAGATAGATAGCACCCTGGCAGTCCACGGGGTGAAGAAGACCCCCATGGATGCTGCGGGCTTCAGCAAGTTCATCAATAAGCTCGACAGCGCGCAGGCCGAAAACCTGTGCAGCCAGCTCGACTACTTGCGACTAAACTACGACAGCACCGCAATTGCGCCCTATGTTGACCCGCGGGTGCAAATCTACGAGAGCGACACATGGGACACCGACACCGTGGCCGTGCCGGCCTCAACGCAAGATATCGACGTCTCTTTCCCCACCTATGAGCCCATTGCTGTTCCGGCAGGATACAGGCGTGTGACGTATGTCGACGCTGATGTCAACGCTGATGTAGTAGTGAAAAACGGCGACATACTTAACTTTGCAATCGACAATGGCGGCAAGATGCTTCATTTCACGGTCTCAACAGGGCGCTTGAGGCAAGCCAAGGCCAACAAGAGCCAGCGCATTGAGTTAAAATCGAGCGAAGGCGCCATGCTGTATCCCTACCAATTCTATTTCGACCCCCAGGGCTACAACGGGTCAGCTCGGTTTATGGTAAAAGGACTACTATTTTTGAAATAACATCATATTATGACAAGAGACCAATTATTTGACCAGATTAAGCTGAAGCATAGCTTCTTGTGCGTGGGTCTTGACCCCGACTTGGAAAAAATGCCTGCTTCGCTCAATGGCGACTTGCTTGCCTTCAACAAGGCCATCATCGACGCTACGGCACAATATGCCATCGCTTTCAAGCCCAACATGGCTTTCTACGAGGTGCAGGGCTCAAAGGGCGTGAAAGCCTTTGAGGACACGGTGGCCTACATCAGGGCACATTACCCCGACATCTTTATCATAGCCGATGCCAAGCGCGGCGACATAGGCAACACGAGCAAGATGTATGCCAAGAGCTTCTTCGACACGGTGGGTGTCGACGCCCTCACGGTGGCTCCCTATATGGGCGAGGACAGCATCACGCCCTTCTTGGGCCACGAGGGCAAGTGGGTGGTTGTGCTGGCGCTCACCAGCAACAAGGGCTCGCTCGACTTCCAGCACATCGAGGATGCAAGCGGCACGCCGCTCTACATCAATGTGCTCAAAAAGACCCAGCAGTGGGGTAGTGCCGACAACATGATGTACGTGTGCGGCGCTACACAGGCCACGCTCTTCACCCAGATACGCAAGATCGTGCCCGATAATTTCCTGCTGGTGCCCGGCGTGGGTGCCCAGGGTGGCAGCCTCGAGGAGGTGGCCCGCTATGGCATGAACAGCCAGTGCGGTCTCATCGTGAACTCGTCGCGTGGCATCATCCATGCCTCGCACGACGACGATTTTGCCCAGGTGGCTGCCAGCAAGGCGCGTGCCATGCAAGAGCAGATGGCTCGCCTGCTTGAGCCGATTTTATGACACATTTACGGAATTTTTTCATCAATTAATACTCTATAAAATAATTATTTTATAACTTTGCACTCCAAGTGTAATCAACTGACAAACCACTGGAATAAATATATTAAATTTTCTATTAAAATGACTAACGTAACTAATTACAATTTTGCCGGCAAAAAGGCACTTGTACGCGTTGACTTCAACGTTCCGTTGAACGAGAAAGGTGAAATCACCGACGACACCCGCATCCGCGGTGCTCTTCCCACTCTGAAGAAGATTCTTGCCGATGGTGGCAGTGTCATCATCATGAGCCACATGGGCAAGCCCAAGGGCAAAGTGGTTCCAAAGCTTTCTCTCAAGCAAATCGTCGACGCTGTGAGTGAGAAACTCGGCGTGAAGGTGCAATTTGCTCCCGACTGCGCTAAGGCTGCCGACCAAGCCGCAGCTCTGAAGCCCGGCGAGGCTCTGCTGCTCGAGAACCTGCGCTTCTATCCCGAAGAGGAAGGCAAGCCCGTGGGCATCGAGAAGACCGATCCAAAATACGACGAGGCTAAGGCTGAGATGAAGAAGCGTCAGAAGGAGTTCGCCAAGACGCTGGCTAGCTATGCCGACGTGTATGTGAACGACGCATTCGGCACCGCTCACCGCAAGCACGCTTCTACCGCTGTTGTTGCCGACTACTTCGACAAAGACAACAAGATGGTGGGCCTGCTCATGGAGAAGGAGCTCAAAGCTGTCGACAATGTGCTCAACAATATCAAGCGCCCATTCACAGCTATCATGGGTGGCTCTAAGGTGTCGACCAAGATTGGCATCATCGAGAACCTCATGGAGAAGGTCGACAACCTGATCCTGTGCGGCGGTATGACCTACACTTTCATGAAGGCTATGGGTGGCAAGATTGGCAACTCGATTTGCGAGGACGACAAGCTTGACCTGGCTCTCGACATCATGAAGAAGGCCAAGGAGAAAGGCGTGAACCTGGTGCTGGGTGTTGACAGCGTGTGCGGCGACAGCTTCAGCAACGATGCCAAGACACTCGTGTGCCCAAGCAATGAGATTCCCGATGGCTGGGAAGGTCTCGATATCGGTCCTAAGACTTGTGAGATCTTTGCCAACGCTATCAAGGGCGCCAAGACCATTCTGTGGAACGGTCCTGCTGGCGTGTTTGAGTTCGACACCTTCGACAAGGGCTCTCGTGCAGTTGCCGACGCCGTTGTAGAGGCTACCAAGAATGGCGCTTTCTCGCTCGTGGGCGGTGGCGACTCGGTGGCTTGCGTCAACAAGTTCGGTCTTGCCGACAAGGTATCTTATGTGTCGACTGGCGGTGGCGCTCTTCTCGAGGCTATCGAGGGCAAGGTGCTGCCAGGCGTAGCTGCCATCAAGGGTGAGTAATCTTTTTTGAGACTATATACAAATCATGCAGGAGGAATGGATGTGATTTCCGTTCCTCTTGTTTTTTAATTGGGAGTGAGGCATTGGCTAAATCGCAGCCCTGGCTAAACCGACTTGTAGGGGGGGGGTAATGTGCTTTGTCGCAATGCCAAAGTCAGGAAGAAGTGCGAGCACTGGCTACTGCTTGAACACGCCCTTGAAGTTCACGCCTATCACCACGCTGTCGCCTGGCAGCGGCCAATCGCGCCTGATGATGGTGAGCGAGTCGCCGGGGGCCATGTCGGCATGAAAACGCACATCCTTGTAAACGCGCGTCGAGTCGGTCACCCACTTCTTGCCACGCTGCACTTTCATGTAGCTTTGTGTTGCTTTGGTCTCAAGCGGCTCGCCGTCTTGCATCACTGCAATCTTGCTGGCGTCGAGAAATTCGCTTGCCGCGTCGTTTCTCATTGATTTCACGCTAAATTGCAACGGGTAGCCGTGTCGCGACTTCCTGGAGGTGAACGAGAGGAAACCGCCAGCCAGGCCCACATTGCTGGCATCAAAGCCCGGGTCGCGCGAGTAGGTCATGTTGTGCCGCGGCACAGTGTACACTCGCTCGTAGCACGAGCTCACGCTCATTGCCACGATGGCGAGCAGGATTGCAATTGCTGTATTTCTCATTGTTTTGTTCCCTATTACTTCACTTTTGTATTTCTTTTGTTGGCAAATATAGCTAATTATTCTCATAATCGAAAAGTCAAGGATTTTTAAAAATCTTTCACCTTTAATTATGATTAATTGTTGCCCAAATTACTGAATTATTTCAATAATTGTTTGTACCTTTGTGTGTAATAATGAAACAACTATTTTTGTGGCCTTTTTAACGAAACACAAAACTACTATAAAGTTACTATATAATTTTAATTAAAGTTATGGCAGAAAAAAGAGAAAAACTGTTCGAAGCATTTTCTCCGGTAGACTTCAAAACTTGGAGAGCCAAAGCTGAGATCGACCTCAAGGGAGCCGATTTCAACAAGAAAATGATTTGGCGAACTAATGAAGGCTTTAATGTCAACCCATTGTATTTTGATGAGGACATCAAGGACTTCAAGACGATCGATTCACTTCCTGGCGAGTTCCCCTATGTGCGTGGTACCCGCACCGACAACACCTGGATGGTGCGTCAAGACTTTGATGTGAAGGATGCAGCCGAGACCAACAAGCTGGTGCTCGACATCTTGAACAAGGGCGTTACCGCTCTGGGCTTCAACCTGCATCGCGAGGTGGTTGACCTCGACGTGCTTCTCGATGGCATCTACACCGAGTCGGTTGAGATCAACTTCAACATTTGCCCCAGCAAGGCTGTGGAGCTGGCCAAGGCTCTCGTGGCTTATCTCGAGAAGAAGGGCACAGCAGCCAAGTTCAAGGGCAGCATCGACTTCAACCCATTCCGTCCCACTTTCAAGAAGGGCAAGAAATTTGAGGCTGGCGTGCAAGAGACTGCTGCCAAGCTGCTCAAGGTGGTGGCTCCCGTTCCCGGCCTGCGCGTGCTTGGCGTTGACTCGGTGATGCTGGCCAATGCCGGAGCATTTATCTATCAAGAGCTGGGCTACGCTCTGTCATGGGGCAATGAGTACATGGCCGAGCTCACCGATGCCGGCTTCAGCGCCGACGAGGTGGCCAGCCGCATCAAGTTCAACATGAACATCTCTACGGTTTACTTCATGGAGCTCGCTAAGTTCCGTGCAGCTCGCATGCTGTGGGCTCAGATCGTGAAGCAATATGGCGCCAGCGACGAGGCTTGCAAGATGGTGGTGAATGCCGCTACCTCGCGCTTCAACCAGACGCTCTTCGACCCCTATGTGAACATGCTGCGCAGCCAGACTCAATCGATGTCGGCAGCACTGGCTTCGGTCGATGAAATCACTGTGACTCCATTCAACACCCCCTATGAGGATCCCACCGACTTCAGCTTGCGCATCGCTCGCAACCAGCAGTTGCTGCTCATGGAGGAGTCGCACCTCGACAAGGTGGTTGACCCAGCAGGCGGCAGCTACTACATCGAGGAGCTCACCAAGCTCATCGCCGAGTCGGGCTGGAAGCTCTTCCTCGAGGTTGAGGACAAGGGCGGCTTCAAGGCCGAGGTTGAGAACTATGATGTGACCAATGCTGTGAACGCAAGCGCCAACACTCGTTTCGACAAGGTGGCCAAGCGCAAGGAGCAGCTCCTGGGCACCAACCAGTTCCCTAACTTCACCGAGAACAGCGGCGACCATCGCGACATACACGCCAACTGCGCTTGCAGTTGCGACAAGGCCGAGGAGGGCGTTCCGGTGCTCAACACCAAGCGTCTGGCCAGCGGCTTCGAGGCCATGCGCCAAGCTACCGAGGCCAGCAAGAAGACCCCTGTGGTGTTCATGCTCACCATTGGCAACCTGGCTATGCGCCTGGCTCGTGCTCAGTTCAGCGACAACTTTTTTGGCTGCGCTGGCTATAAGCTCATCAACAACAACGGTTTCAACACCGTTGAAGAGGGTGTCGAGGCTGGCGTGAAGGCCGGCGCCGACATCATCGTGCTTTGCTCGAGCGATGCTGAGTATCCCGAGCTCATTCCTGCTGCACTCAAGGCTCTCAACGGCCGCGCCGAGTTTGTGCTCGCTGGCCCTGAGACCGATGAGTTCAAGGCTATGGGTGTGACCAACTTCGTCAACGTTCGCACTAATGTGCTTGAGACATTAAAGGCTTTCAACGCTAAACTTTTAAAATAATCATTGAAAATGAGACCAAATTTTAAAAATATAGATATCACAAAAGATGGCTTTAATGTTGAACACAAGCCACTCAAGATGGCTGAACCTTGGACCAACGCCGAGTTGCTCAAGATTAAGCCAGTATATACCAAAGAAGACCTCGAGGGTCTGGAGCACCTGCACTTCAAGGCTGGTATTCCTCCCTATCTTGGAGGTCCCTACTCGCTGATGTATCCCTTCCGCCCCTGGACCGTGCGCCAGTATGCAGGCTTCTCGACTGCTGCCGAGTCCAATGCATTCTACCGCCGCAACCTGGCTTCGGGTCAGAAGGGCCTCTCGGTAGCATTCGACCTTCCTACTCACCGTGGCTACAATGCCGATAACCCACGCGTTGTGGGCGATGTGGGCAAGGCTGGTGTGTCGATTTGCTCGGTCGAGGACATGAAGGTGCTCTTCGATGGCATTCCGTTGAACAAGATGTCGGTGTCGATGACCATGAATGGCGCTGTGCTTCCTATTATGGCATTCTACATCGTGGCAGGTCTTGAGCAGGGCGCTTCGCTCGAGGTGATGGCCGGTACAATCCAAAACGATATCCTCAAGGAGTTCATGGTGCGCAACACCTATATCTATCCTCCTAAGTTCTCGATGGAGATCATCGCCAGCATCTTTGAGTACACCTCTAAGTATATGCCCAAGTTCAACAGCATCTCTATCTCGGGTTACCACATTCAGGAAGCTGGTGCTACTGCCGACATCGAGCTGGCCTACACACTGGCCGATGGTATCGACTACATACGCACCGGTGTGAACGCCGGCCTTAAGGTCGACGCTTTCGCTCCCCGCTTGTCGTTCTTCTGGGGCATGTCGATGAACTTCTTCACCGAGATTGCCAAGATGCGTGCAGGCCGCCTGCTGTGGGCCAAGATCGTGAAGAGCTTCGGCGCCGAGAATCCCAAGTCGATGTCGCTGCGCACTCACAGCCAGACTTCGGGCTGGTCGCTCACCGCTCAGGATCCCTACAACAACGTGGGCCGCACCTGTATCGAGGCTATGGCTGCCGCTCTTGGCCACACCCAGTCGATGCACACCAACGCACTCGACGAGGCCATCGCACTGCCCACCGACTTCTCGGCACGTATTGCCCGCAACACGCAGATTTATCTGCAGCAAGAGACCTATATCACCAAGGTTATCGACCCATGGGCTGGTAGCTTCTATGTTGAGAAACTCACCGACGACCTCGTGCACAAGGCTTGGGAGCACATCACCGAGATTGAGAAGCTGGGCGGCATGGCCAAGGCTATCGAGACCGGCGTGCCCAAGATGCGCATCGAGCAGGCTGCAGCCCGCACTCAGGCCCGCATCGACTCTGGCCGCCAGACCATCATCGGTGTCAACAAGTATCAACTTGAGAAGGAAGCTCCTATCGACATCCTTGAAATCGACAATACCGAGGTTCGCAACTCGCAGGTGGCTCGCCTGCAAGAGCTCTACAAGACTCGCGACAACGACGCCGTGAAGCGTGACCTCGATGCTCTCACCGAGTGTGTGAAGACACACAAGGGCAACTTGCTCGAGTTTGCAGTGCAGGCCGCCAAGGACCGCGCTTCGCTGGGCGAGATTTCTGATGCCTGCGAGAAAGTCGTGGGCCGTTATAAAGCTAAAGTTCAAATGTTCTCGGGCGTGTACGCAGGTGAAGTTAAAGACAGTGATGAGCTCAAGAAGGCTCGCGAGCTCACGAGTGAGTTTGCAAAGAAAGAGGGTCGTCAACCTCGCATCATGATTGCCAAGATGGGCCAGGATGGTCACGATCGTGGCGCTAAGGTAGTTGCTACCGGCTATGCCGACTGTGGCTTCGACGTTGATATGGGCCCATTGTTCCAGACTCCTGCCGAGGCTGCCAAGGAAGCCGTCGAGAATGATGTCGACGTGCTTGGCGTTTCGTCGCTGGCAGCAGGTCACAAGACCTTGATTCCTGCCGTCATCGAGGAGCTCAAGAAGCTGGGCCGCGAGGATATCGTTGTCACCGCCGGTGGTGTGATTCCTGTGCAGGACTACGACTTCCTCTACAAGGCTGGCGTAGCTGCCATCTTCGGTCCTGGCACCAACGTGATGAAGAGTGCCGAGCAAGTGATGCAAATCCTGCTCGACAAGTAATCGTAGCAACACATTTGTCTAAATATAACGACTGCGGCCCCTCATCGAGGCCGCAGTTGTTGTTTAGTTGCACCTGTGTGTTGAGCTGTTTCAGTAACTCACCAGGTAGATTCCTCCATAGATTGCGAGTGCGGCTAATACCCATGAAAGGATGGAGGGTGAAATCGAAAGATAGCTAGGCATCTTGTTGTAAAGCCTCATCGATTCCTTAAATCCCCAAATAAACCATATTGCCCAGGTGTTTATCATGAGCCAGGCAATTATGGCAAAATTGTAGTGTTTAACATTATCCATAAATAAGGATCCAAAAAACACAGCTGGTGCTGCAATTACCGGGACGGCCAGTAAGTAGGCAGTCCAAAAATACCATTTGGCTACGTTGTAGCGATGTGAAATCGTCTTTCCAATACAATATATTGCATACATTATGCCGGCAGCGACTATTGGTATCACCACATATTGGTAGATGTTAAAGACTGTGTCTGCTATGTTCATTTTGTTTGGGGCTTGGGGTTGCTCTCTTCCAGTAGTCTACGCTTTAGACATGTTCATTAAAAGCCAGGAGTGGACCACTTTTTTGTCGATGTGCCAGGAGCAGCCAGTTGTCAATACACGGCGCTCTTGTGGAGCATGATGTCGAGTATCACGTCGTCGGCAAGGTTCATGCCGGGAGTGCCCACCTGGGCCATGTTGGCGATGCACTGCTCGGGGGTGACGTCGCATATTCCGTCGGTGGGGCGCAGTCGCACGTTGTTGATGGCCATGCGGGCACACATGAAGCCTGCTGCCGTGGCCGAGGCTTGCTTGAGGGCGCAGCCCACCTTGCCGCCGTCGCATATCATGCCGGTGATGGCCCCTGTCATGTTGCGCACGGCCCAGCCCATCTGCTGGTCGTTGCCGCCCATGAGCCAGGTCATAGCCACACTGGCGGCTGTCGACGCTGCTGCCACGCAGGTGCACATGGCCACCAGTTTGCCTATCTTGGCATTGATGTAGCTGTTGAGCAGGTCGCCCAGGGCCACAGCCTTGAGCATCCTCTCGCGGCTCACCTTGCAGGCTTTGGCCATCTCCACAATGGGCACAATCATTGCCACCCCCTTGCTGCCCGAGCCCGCACTGCTCATCACCGAGAGGGGGCAGCCGTTGAGCCTGGCCTCGATGGCACTCGACACCTTGAGCATGGTGCGCGTCATGAGCCCGTCGCCCAGCACATCGCAGCAGTCATTTTTCAGCACTCGCGCTATGCCTATGCCGGCCTCATGGGTCATGCCATAGTTGGCCACTTGCTCGTTCATGTCGATGCCCTTGTTGAGAAACTCCAACTCCTCCTCGCTGGCCGTGTCTACGAGCTCACGCATTTGCTTGATGGTCATCTTGGTGAGCTTGTCGAGTGCGGCATTTTCCTGCGTGGGGGTTGCTGTGTCTTTGCGCATCAGGTCCTCGCCGTTGCGTTGCACGAGCACAACGTTGGTGTGGGCGCCCGAGATCACGGCTGTGCCTATGCCGTTGCTCGAAATCACATCGCAGCGCACGTAGATGCTGCGCTGGCTGCGGTCGATAGTGACATCGACCTTGTTGGCCTCGACAATTTCAATTGCTTTTTGTGCATCCTCGGGAGTGAGGTCTTCAAGAATTTGGAGCGACTTGTCGGGGGTGCCTATCACTGCGCCAATTGCAAAGGCATAGTTCAGCCCTTTGCGTTCGAAGTGGGGTATCGAGACCGACATGCCGTTTTTGTACACATTGGAGTTGACCACACCCTTGATTTTGTTGATCTCGCCGCCAATGGCCTGCATAGCCGTTGCGGCTGCTATGGCAACACAAGCAGGCTCGGTGCACCCGAGAGCTGGAGCCATGTCGCGCTGCAGAAATGCAAGCATTTCGTTTTTGTTTAACATAGTGGTTAGTCGTTTTAGAGATAAATTGTTTCCACAGGTAAAAGTAAGAATAAATGCTCAGTTGTCCAAACAAATTGCCTATTAATTGATTGGGCGAGGCAAATATAAAATATAAAATATAAAATCTCCCCCGGTATTATATTGCCAACTCTATCCACATATTTAAAAAAAAATCTAAAATTTGGGTTATTGGGTGATAAAAACACTATGCGCGGATATAAAAAATCCAAAGAGCACATTACAGTATCTCTTTGGATTTCTATCTATCATTTACATTTTCTGAATCTCACTTCCGGGCAATATTGTCCTAAACGTTTTTGAAGAAAGTAAAAAAGGAAGTAGTTTACTAAGGCAAAAATAACTACCTTA
>OMUK01000082.1 GCA_900314215.1 uncultured Prevotellaceae bacterium | reverse complement strand
CCTTCACCCCACGCGATGAACGATTGGCGGCGACGTCGCCAGCGTGGTTTATAACTGCAATCGGACGGCCAAAGGCCGCACTCGCCAGCATGGTTTATAACCGAATTGTAGGGGCCGGTCTTGTGCCGGCCCACGACAATGTTACATCCTATTTCAATGATTATTAATAGGATGGAACCGCGTCGGTGGGCCGACACAAGATCGGCCCCTACAGGTTGGTATCTGTGTGTTTTGCTGTGTTGAAGGTGCCAATATTGAAAAGGAATGCATGAGGCCCGGCAAGTGGAGCTTGATTGCTCGCTTGCCGGGCCTGCTTTTACAAAACTGCTTAAGTGATGTAATTTCTTCAGGTTCTCGAGGCCGGGAAACTAGTCGATGATGTCGAAGCCGGTGTAGGGCTGCAATGCCTTAGGTATCTTGATGCCCTCGGGAGTCTGGTTGTTCTCGAGCAGGGCAGCCACGATGCGGGGCAGAGCCAGTGCCGAGCCGTTGAGCGTGTGGCACAGGTGGGTCTTCTTGTCGTCGCCACGATAGCGGCACTTGAGGCGGTTGGCCTGGTAGGTCTCGAAGTTGGACACCGAGCTCACCTCGAGCCAGCGCTTCTGTGCGCCCGACCACACCTCGAAGTCGAAGGTGATGGCGCTTGTGAAGCTGGTGTCGCCGCCGCACAGGCGCAGGATGTGCCAGGGCAGCTCAAGCTTCTCGCACAGGGCTTGCACGTGATTTTTCATCTCCTCGAGAGCGGCATAGCTGTTCTCGGGCTTCTCGATGCGCACGAGCTCTACCTTGTCGAACTGGTGCAGGCGGTTGAGGCCACGCACGTCCTTGCCATAGCTGCCAGCCTCGCGGCGGAAGCAAGCGCTATAGGCGCAATTCTTCTTGGGCAGCTCGTCTTGCGGGATGATCACGTTGCGATACAGGTTGGTCACAGGCACCTCGGCGGTGGGTATCAGGTAGAAGTCGTCGACCTCGCAGTGATACATCTGGCCCTCCTTGTCGGGCAGTTGGCCCGTGCCCAGGCCCGAGTCTTGGTTCACCACCAGCGGTGGCTCGATCTCCTGGTAGCCGTCTTTCACAGCCTCGTCGAGGAAGAACTGGATGAGGGCGCGTTGCAGGCGGGCGCCTTTGCCCTTGTAGACCGGGAAGCCGGCGCCGGTGATTTTCACACCCAGGTCAAAGTCGATGATGTCGTATTTCTTGGCGAGCTCCCAGTGGGGCAGTGCGTCGGCAGGCAGGTCGGGCATCACGCCGCCCGATTTCTCCACCACGTTGTCGGCGCTCGATTTGCCTTCAGGCACGCCCTTGTAGGGCACATTGGGCACCGAGAGCAGTATCTCGCGTATCTCGTTTTCAATCTTGGTCAAGTTGTCGTCAATCTCCTTGTTGGCAGCCTTGAGGGTTGCCACTTGCTGCTTGGCGTCTTGAGCCTCGTCTTTCTTGCCCTGCTTCATGAGGGCGCCAATCTGAGCCGACATCTTGTTGAGTTGTGCGGCATTGTCGTCGCGGCGCTTCTGGGCCTCGCGGCGCTTCTTGTCGAGTTCAACCACCTTCATGATGGGCTCGCGGCCGTCGAATTGCTTCACGGCCAGGCGGCGTATCACATCCTCAGGATCGTTGTTGATTAATTGTAGTGTTAACATTGCTATGTGTTACAGTTAGTTATTAACTTAATAATTGTTTTACCTTGGCGCTTATGGCCTTGCCCTCGGCCTTGCCGGCGAGCTGCTTGGTGGCCACGCCCATCACCTTGCCCATGTCGCGCATCGAGGTGGCTCCCACTTGGGCCACGATGGCTTTCACGGCCTGGGTGAGCTCCTCGTCGCTGAGCTGCTTGGGCAGGAATTCCTCGATCACCTTGGCTTGAGCCAGCTCCTCATCGGCCAGGTCCTGCCTGTTTTGACTGGCATAGAGCTGGGCGCTTTCCTTGCGCTGCTTCACCATGCGCACGAGAGCCTTCAGGGCGTTGGCATCGGTCACCTCGCCGTTGTTCTCGGGCGCGGTCTTGATCAGCAAGAACTCGGCCTTGATGCCTTTCAGGGCCTCGAGGCGCTGCTTGTCACGAGCTTTCATAGCCGTTTTAATGCCGGCATTGACATCTTCAAAAAGTGACATAATACGTTATGTTTATTTATTTTTGCTCTTGCAAAATTACACAATAATTCTATACCACACAAATTGCCCCCTGCGGGTGGCAACGCGGCGCTCTCTAGCTAGCTGCCAAACGAGATGGTGCCTGTGGTGCCGCGCTTCTTGGCTTGCGTCGAGCCGGGCTCGCGGGTGCTGGCCGTGTGGGCGGCCTGGTGCTGCTTGTCGCGCAACTGGGCGATTTGAGCCTTAAACTTGGTGTTGCGGTTGAAGGTGGGCGTCTTCTCGAGCAGGTCTACGATGTCGTCGTTGTCGATATCCTCGGGCTTGAGCACGATGTAGCGCGACTCGGCTTGCTCCTGGCCCTGCTGTATCACCTTGTCGCCATACTCCTCGCGCAGGCGTGCCTCGTCGTCGGCAGCGCTGGCTGCTGCCACCACAGTCGACTTGGTGGTGCCGGTGTTGATGGCCGGGCCGTCGCTCTTGGCGGGCGCCTCGCTGTCGAGCGACACCTCAAAGCCGGCAGCCAGGATGGTGATCTTGATCTTGTCCTCGAGCGTGTCGTCGAAGCCCACACCCCATATCACGTCGACCTCGGGGCTGAAGTTGGTCATAAACTGGCGCATCTCGTCGACCTCGGCCATCTTGAAGGGCGAGTGCGACTCGCGCGAGAAGTAGAAGTTCATGAGTATCTTCTTGGAGCCGTACACGTCGCGGTTCTTGAGCAAGGGCGACTCCAGAGCATCCTCGATAGCCTTGGTCACACGATGCTCGCCCTCGCCATAGCCGCTGCTGATGATGGCCACGCCGCCGTCGCGCAGGGTGGTGTTCACGTCGTTGAAGTCGAGGTTGATCATGCCCTGGGTGGTGATGAGCTCCGAGATGCTGCGGGCGGCGATGCTCAGCGTGTCGTCGGCCTTGCCGAATGCGTTGATGAAGTTGAGGTCGGGATAAATCTCGGTGAGGCGCTCGTTGTTGATGATGAGCAGTGCGTCGACATACTTGTGCATCTCGTCGGCACCGTTCAGGGCCTTGATAATCTTCTTCTGTCCCTCAAAGAGGAAGGGGATGGTGACGATGCCAATGGTGAGCACGCCGCGGTCGCGGGCGATGCGGGCCACCACGGGAGCGGCGCCGGTGCCGGTGCCGCCGCCCATGCCGGCGGTGATAAACACCATCTTGGTGTCGTCGTCAAAGAGGGCTGCGATATCGTCGGCACTCTCCTCGGCGGCAGCCTTGGCCACCTCGGGGTTGTTGCCGGCGCCCAAGCCCTTGGTGGTCTCGGGGCCTATGAGCAGGCGGTTGGGGACCGGGCTGGAACTGAGCGCCTGGCGGTCGGTGTTGATGACCACAAACGACACGCCGCCTATGTTTTGCTCATACATGTGATTGATGGCATTGTTACCGCCACCGCCCACACCCACAACCTTGATGATTGTGGGCATCTTCTCGTCGAGATTGAAGCCCGATGGCTGGTCGATGCTGTCAAATATATCTTTACTACTTATATCTTTAGCCATAATGCAAATTGTTTTTTCTTAATATATAAATTTGATATTCTTCTCACATGATGGGCTTGCTACTCATCTTTTTCCTCATCGTCGTTGTCTTCGATATCGTTCTCGCTGAGCAGGCTGTCGAGGTGGCGCTTGAAGCCGTTGAAGAACGAGCGTTTCTTCTTTTGCTGTTGCTGCTGTTGCTCCTGCTGCTGGCTGCGGCGGTTGTCGCTGCCGGCAGTGTCGCTGCTGGGCTGGGAGTTGACGGGGATGTTGAATTGCGGGCCTTCGGGCTCATAGGAGCGGCGCTCGAGGCAGGTAGCGCCCTCGGGAATCAACTCGGCACCCTTGGCAAGCAGCGAGAATACCTCGATATACTCGGGCTTGTTGATGGTGTGGTCGAGGATGTTGAGCGTCGAGGGATAGGAGCCGCGGCGCACGTTGATCTTGGTCACCTCGTTCACCTTCTCGGGCAGGCCCTGCAGGGCCGAGCCTCCGCCTATGAGCACAACCGAGCGCAAGTCGTCGTTGGTGAGACCGGCATTGGTGATCTGGCGGTTGATGTTGACGATGATCTCGCCCATGCGGGCCGAGATGTACTCCGACGCCTTCTTCGAGTGCACGCCGTCGATGATGATGTCTTCGGCATGGGCAGGGTCGAGCGGGTTGTTGATGTTTTTCTTCACGCGCTCGGCCGTCTCCTCCATGATTTGCAGGCCGTTGACCAGGTCGAGCGTGAGGTTGCGCCCGCCCAGCGGCAGGGTGGTGAGATACTGCAGGGCGTTGTTTTTGTAGATGGCCACCGAGGTGGTCTCGGCGCCTATGTCGACCAGCATGCAGCCCAGCGAGAGCTCGTCGGGCTTGAGTATCTCCTCGGCGGTCACCAGGGGCGTCACGAGATACTGGCGCACCTTGACGGTGGCGCTCATCACGCGCTCGAGGTTGAGCTTGATATTGGGGCGGGCCTCTATCTGGTTGAGCTTGATGTCGATTTTAGAGCCAAACTGGCCGCCGGGCGTCTTGGTCGAGATGCCGTCGACGTAGTAGGCACGCGGCACCACATCGATGAGCTCATAGCCTTTAAACACATCATGGGTGCTCTTCACGATCTTGTCGATCATGGCGTCGGTGATTTGTATCGACGAGTCGAGGTTGCGGGTCACCTCGGTAGCCTCGCTGTGCACCGAGCGGGCGTTGATGCCCACATATACATCGGTAATCAGGCCATCGACCGAGTTGCTGAGCATCTTCAAGATGCGGTTGATGGCATTTTTGGTGTTTTCTACATTTTGTATGCAGCCGTAGCGCACGCAGTTGGAGAGCTTCTGCTCTTCAAGATGGTTGACGCTCACGTAGCCTGTGGGTGACTTCTCGGCGATGGCCCCCACAATCTTGGAGCTGCCTATCTCAAGTGCTACGATATATTGGGTTTTTTCCATAACGTGTAAAGTTTATATTTAATGTTTTCCTTTATTTTTTCTTTTTAGAGTTGTCGTCCTTTTTCTTGCTCTCGCCTGGCTTCTTGCTCGACTTCTTGCTGTCGCTCGATTTCTTGCTCGAGTCCTTCTTGCCTGTGTCTTTGCGGCTCGAGTCTTTCTTGTCGCTGGTCTTTTTGCCGGTCGATTTCTTGTCGGGCTTCTTGGCCTCGGGCTGCTTGTTGTTGTTGTCCTTTTTCTTGCTCTCGGCCTCGGGCTTCTTGCTCTCGGCGGGTGCCTTATTGGCCTCGTGCTTGGCGCTCTCCTTCACGGGAGTGGCATGGGTGGTGCCCTCGTCGCGCACCACGGCGCGCTGGTCGTCGGTCACGGTGATGGTGGTGGCATCGGGGGCTATCTCGTCGTCGTCGGGGTCGGCAACCATGGTGGGCTCCACATTCTTGACGCGGCGTGTGGCCACCACCTGGTGCAGCCACTTCACCGATATGGTGTCGTAGGTGTTCCAGCCGCGGGCAGGCATCACCTTCTGGTAGAAAAGCAGCAGTTTCTTGAACTTGTTCTCATAATTGGCCACGCTGCCGAAGTCGATGATTTGCCCCACAAAGCAGGGCACGATGTAGATGCAGCTGGGGCTGCGGTAGTCGATCATCGTCACAATGGAGTTGAGCGTGGGGTCGTGCTGCACATAGTCGAGCAGGGGCACGAGCCGCTCGGGGCCGTAGGCCCGGGTGAAGTGGCCGTTGACCACGGGCACGTCGCAGTAGTAGTTGCCCACTGCATTCATGCGCTTGCCCTCGCGGTTCACATAGTAGGACTCGTCGCCGTCCATCACGCGCATCACGGGCACGAGTTGCCTTGCCCTGATGACGAAGTGGCCGTCTTGCCCCTTGATGCAGTCTACGCTCTCAAGATAGGGCGAGGCCGAGAGCAGGCGCTCCACCTTGTCGCTGTTGATTTGCCACATGGGCAGGCCCTCGAGCTTCACATGGGCGTGCTTGAGGTCCTCCATGATGCCTTGCGGGGTCACAAAGGGCTTGGCCGTGGCGTTCACAATCTCGATGTCGACTTTCTTGCACACCTGGTTCTCGGCCTTGCCATGAGCCCACACCACACCCCACACCAGGAGTGAGGTGAGCGCAATGAGCAATATGTAGCGAACCAGCTTCAACGCTTCTGTTTCTTTACTTCTTCACACACTTGTGGCAGGAGGTCGACGATGTCGCCGGCTCCCACTGTCAATAAGATATCAAAGTTAAGCAAATGAATTGAACTGAGCAAATTTTCTTTGGTATAAACCTTTTTCACAGGGCATGTTACGTCTTTCATAATCAGCTCGCTGTCTACACCGGGTATGGGCTCCTCGCGGGCTGGGTAGATGGGCAGCATGTAGCACTCGTCGGCCTGGCTCAAGGCACGGGCAAACTCGGGGGCGAAGTCGCGCGTGCGGGTGTAGAGGTGCGGCTGGAATATCACGGTGAGCTTGCGGCCGGGATACAGGTCGCGCACGCTCTTGATGCTGGCGCTTATCTCGCTGGGATGGTGGGCGTAGTCGTCGATCACCACGTGGCCGTGCTCGCCGGGCTCCTTCATCCAGAACTCAAAGCGGCGCTTTGCGCCCTTGAAGGTGGCTATGCCCTCCTTGATGGCCTGGGCAGGCACCTTGATGAGCCAGCACACAGCCATGGCGGCCACGGCATTGTCGATGTTGATGGCCACGGGCACGCCCAGCTTCACGTCCTTGATTTCGCCGTCGGGGGCAATGAAGTCGAAGGTGATCTCGCCGTTGCCCTTGCGCACGCGGGCGGCATGGAAGTCGCCCTGGTCGATCGAGTAGGTATAGGTGGTCACCCCCTGTGGAGCGCGCGGCTTGAGCTTGAGGCCCGTGTGGATGAGCAGCATGCCGTCGGGGTGGATGAGCTCGGTGAAGTGGGCAAAGCTCTCGAGGTAGTTCTCATAGGTGCCATAGATGTCGAGATGGTCGGGGTCGGTGGCGGTGACCACGGCAATATAGGGCGAGAGCTCGTGAAACGAGCGGTTAAACTCGTCGGCCTCGACCACGCTGTAGGGGCTGGTCTTCGACAGCAGGAAATTGGTGCCGTAGTTGCGCAGCACGCCTCCCAGGAAGGCGTTGCTGCCTATGCCGCTCACTTGCAGTATGTGGGCCGCCATGCTCGAGGTCGTGGTCTTGCCATGGGTGCCCGAGAAGCACAGCGCCTTGCTGTTGCGGGTGACGATGCCTAGCGCTTTGGCGCGCAGCATCACCTCAAAGCCACCTTCGATAAACCACTTCAAGATGGGCTCGCTCTCGTGGATGGCGGCCGTGTAGACCACCACGGTGTCGCGCTTGTCGCGGCAGTAGGCCGGGATGGTGGCAGGGTCCTCGGTGTAGCTTATCTCCACGCCCTCTTTTTCCAGGGCGCGGGTCAGGTCGGTGGCAGTGCGGTCATAGCCGGCCACCTTCTTGCCATTGTCGAGAAAATAGCGCTCCAGGGCGGCCATGCCTATGCCGCCGGCGCCCACAAAATATATCGATTTAAAATCTTTGCTCATTGCTTGTATATATATATATAGGCTATTTAGCCCGATATGTGTTGTTGTGATTAATTAAATTTTTTTTCTCTCTCTCGCTTCACTTGGCAATCTCCATCACGTGGTCGACGATGGTCTCGGCGGCGTTGTTGAGTGCCATGCGGGCCACATTGTCGCTCAGCGATTGCAGCTGCTGGGCATTGGCAATGGTGGCCAGGGCGGTGTCGACGAGCTTCTCGCGGGCCTCCACATCCTTGACCATGATGGCGGCACCCTTGTCGACGAGCGCCATGGCGTTGTGGGTCTGGTGGTCTTCGGCCACATTGGGGCTGGGCACCAGTATCGAGGGCTTGCCCAGCAATTGCAGCTCCGAGATGCTGCTGGCGCCGGCGCGCGATATCACGAGCGAGGCGGCGCGGTAGGCCATGTCCATGGCCGAGACAAAGGCCGTCTGCTTCACGTTGGTCACGCCCGAGGCCTTGAGGGCCTGGCTGCACTGCTGGTCGTAGTACTTGCCCGACTGCCACAGCACCTGCACGTCGTCGTGGCCGGCTATCTTCTCGAGGCCGGCGATGATGCTCTCGTTGATGGTGCGGGCACCCAGGCTGCCGCCTATCACCAGCAGGGTCTTCTTGTCGGGGTCGAGGCCCAGCTCCTTGCGCGCCTCTTGCGGGGTGGCGGTGCACTCGAGCAGATTGCGGCGCACGGGGTTGCCCGTCATCACAATCTTCTCGGCGGGGAAGAAGCGGTCCATGCCCTCATAGGCCACGCATATGCAATCAGCGCCCTTGGCCAGGAGCTTATTGGTCACGCCGGCATAGGAGTTCTGCTCCTGGAGCAGGGTGGGCACGCCCATCTTCTGGGCCTCCTTCAGGGTGGGGCCGCTGGCATAGCCGCCCACGCCTATGGCCACATTGGGCTTGAAGTCCTTGATGATTTGCTTGGCCATGCGGGTGCACTTCCACACGCGGTACAGCACCTTCACGTTTTTGAGCAGGTGCTTGCGGTCAAATCCCATCACGGGCAGGCCCTTGATCTCGTAGCCGGCAGCCGGCACGCGTTCCATCTCCATGCGGCCTTGCGCGCCCACAAAGAGGATGTGGGCCTGCGGGTAGCGGCGCTTGATTTCATTGGCTATCGACAGAGCGGGAAAGATGTGGCCGCCTGTGCCACCGCCGCTCACCAGAAAATTCATTTCATTTCCATTCATTTTCTCTTATCATTTGTGTGGGATTCTCAGCGCGCAAGTCATCGGGCAGCTGAGCCTCCTCGGTTTTACTATTCTTGCTGTTTTGGTTGGCTATGGTGCGGCTTATGCTCAGCATCAGGCCAAATGCCACGCTCGTGACCACAATCGACGTGCCGCCCTTGCTGATGAGCGGCAACGGCTGGCCCGACACGGGAAACACGCCCACGTTGATGGCCATGTGAAACAATGCCTGGAATGCCACCATCGACGCCATACCGATGATGAGCAGGGCCGGCAGCACACGCCGGCAGCGCCGCGCTATCATCGCGGCACGCGCCAGCAGCCACAGGTAGAGGATGAGCACCGCCACGCCGCCTATCAGGCCCATCTCCTCGACGATGATCGAGTAGATGTAGTCGCTGAAGGCCAGCGGCAGGCGGCTGCACTCGCGCGAGTTGCCTATGCCCACGCCGGCGATGCCGCCATGGGCCTGAGCCATGCGCGATATCATCTCTTGCGTGTTTTTGCTGGTGATGGGGCGGTACACCAGCGAGTCGCTCTCCCACCAGTCGTGTATGCGGTTTTTCCAGGTGCCTTGGCGGTTCACCATGGGTTTGCCGTCGCTGCTGGTGGTTGTGGCCAGGCCCAGGGTGTCGCCCTCCTGCACGATGAGCTCGCTCGACGAGCCATTGTCGTTGAGGGTGGCCTCCTGGTTGTCGTTGTGGTTCTTGATGAGCCAGAAGGCGCCGAAGAGGATGGCGTAGGCCACAATCACCCAGGCTATCTTCTTGTACTTGGCGCCGCCTATCACCATCATCGAGCCACTTATGGCCATGAGCAGCAGCGTGTTGGTGAGTCCGCTCTGGATGAGCAGGAAGCCAAAGATGCCCACGATGCTGGCTGCCTCGACCATGCCCTTGGCCTTCACGTCTTTGTTCTTCTGGTTGCGGGCAAGCACATAGGCCAGCAGCGTCACGATCGATAGCTTGGCCATCTCGGCAGGCTGGATGGTGAAGCCTGGCAGGGTGATGGCACGCTGGGCGCCATTCACCACCTCGCCGAAGAGCATCACATAGACCAGGCACACCAGCGTGACGAGCCCCAGGCCAGGTATCATGATGGCCAGCAGCGTCTTGTTGTTGTAGTCGACACGGTAGATGAAGAAGAGCAGCACGGCGCCGGCGGCAAGATACAAGCACTGCTTGATGATGGGCATGTAGACTCCTGCCGTGGCCACCTCGCGGCTCGAGGCGCTATACGACTCGATGACCGAGAGAATGATGAGCGTGAAGTAGATGCCCCATATCCAGGGGTCGCCGTACTTGCGCGATACTTCTTCGTATTTTTTCGCTTTATCCGACATTTTCCAGTTCTCACAAGGGCCATGGGGGCGGTGCCTCGCGGCGGCAGTGCCGCTGGCGGGCCGGCGCCCAGCCCTATCAAAAAAATATGCTTTTGTTGTTGTAGTGTGTGCGAGGTATATCATATATACCTTAACCCTTGAGTTTCTTCACGCAGTCCTTAAACTGGCAGCCGCGGTCCTCCATGTTCTTGAAGAGGTCGAAGCTGGCGCAGCAGGGCGAGAGCAGCACGGTGTCGCCTGCGGTGGCATAGGCACGGCACTTCTCCACGGCCTCGGGCATCGAGTGGGCATCGGTGATGTTGGGCACCTTGCCGTCGAAGGCCTTGTGCAGCTTGGTGTTGTCCACTCCCAGGCACACGATGGCTTTCACCTTCTGGCGCACGAAGTCCTCAATCTCGCTGTAGTCGTTGCCCTTGTCCTTGCCGCCCAAGATGAGCACTACCGGGCGGGTCATGCTCTCGAGGGCATACCAGGTGGCGTTCACATTGGTAGCCTTGGAGTCGTTGATATACTCCACGCCGTCGATGGTGTCGACATATTCCAGGCGGTGCTCCACGGCCTCAAAGTCGGCGAGCGCCTTGCGTATCACGTCGTCTTTAATGTCGAGCATGGTAGCCGAGAGGCCGGCGGCCATCGAGTCGTACACGTTGTGCAATCCCTTGAGCGAGAGTTGGGCGCGCGGCATCTCCCAGTGGCGGCCGTCGACGTCAAACTTGATCACGCCATTCTTGATATAGGCTGCGCAATTCTCCTCGTCGCCAGCGCTGAAGGGCAGCATCTTGGCCTCGCTCTTCACGTGCTTGAGCTGGGCAGTGACCACGGGGTCGTCTTGCCAGTAGATGAAGGCGTCGTCGCTCGTCTGGTTCTGCATGATGCGGAACTTGGCGGCCACATAATTCTCCATCTTGAAGTCGTAGCGGTCGAGGTGGTCGGGCGTGATGTTGAGTATCACAGCCACATTGGCCTTGAAGTCATACATGTTGTCGAGCTGGAAGCTGCTCAACTCTATCACGTACACATCGTGCTGCTCGGTGGCCACTTGCAGTGCCAGGCTCTTGCCCACATTGCCAGCGAGGCCCACGTTGAGGCCTGCCTTCTGCAGGATGTGATAGGTGAGCAGGGTGGTTGTGGTCTTGCCATTGCTGCCGGTGATGCACACCATCTTGGCGTGGGTGTAGCGGCCGGCAAACTCAATCTCGCTGATGACCGGGATATCCTTCTTCTTGGCTTTCAAGAGGATGGGTACATCGCAAGGCACGCCGGGACTCTTGATGATTTCGTCGGCAGCGAGCACACGCTCCTCGGTGTGGGGGTGCCCCTCTTCCCATTCAATATCGTATTTTTCAAGGAGTTCCTTATACTTGGGCGCAATCTTGCCCATGTCGGTCAAGAACACGTCCATTCCCTTTACCTTGGCAAGGACGGCGGCTCCGGCGCCGCTCTCTCCTCCGCCTAAAACCACGATACGTTTCATAACTGTATATATATATATTTAAATGTGTTGTCTCTTCTTTTCTTGTTGTTATCTTATCTTCAGTGTCACAAAGGTGAGCACGGCCAGCATGATGGCTACCAGCACAAATCGCATCACGATCTTGGGCTCGGGTATGGCGTGGATGGGCTTTTGCCACTTGGCCTCGACTTGCCCGGCTGGCACCTGGAAGTGATGGTGCAGCGGCGTCATCTTGAAGATGCGCTTGCCCGTGCCGGTCTTCTTCTTGGTATACTTGTAGTAGGCCACCTGTATCATCACGCTCAAGTCCTCGCAGAAGAATGTGAGGCACAGGATGGGGATGAGCAGCTCCTTGCGTATCAAGATGGCAAAGACTGCGATGATGCCTCCCAGGCACAGGCTGCCTGTGTCGCCCATAAACACCTGGGCGGGATAGCCGTTGTACCACAGGAAGCCCACGGTGGCCCCGATAAAGGCGGCGGCATATACCACGAGCTCACTGCTGTTGGGGATATACATGATATTCAAGTAGGTCGAGTACACCACGTTGCCCCCCAAGTAGCACATGATGGCTAGCGCGACCCCTATCACCGCCGAGGTGCTCGTGGCCAGGCCGTCGAGTCCGTCGGTGAGGTTGGCTCCGTTACTCACTGCGGCCACCACAAAGATGGTGACCAGTATAAACACAATCCAGCCGCCAGTGCTGGCGCCTTTGCCCATCCACTTGGTGAACCAGGAGTAATTGAAGTTGTGGTTTTTCACAAAGGGGATGGTGGTCTCGGCAGCCTTGATGTTTTGTGCCTTGTGCTTGATCACCACTTCCTTGGTTTGAGGGTCCACAACCTCCATGTTCTCGTCCATCACGATGGCGGGGCTCAGATACATGGTCAAGCCCACGATGAGGCCCAGGCCCACCTGGCCCACGATCTTGAACTTGCCCTTCATGCCCTCCTTGTTGTGGTGGGCCACCTTGATGTAGTCGTCGGCAAAGCCCAGTGCGCCACACCACAGCGTGGCCACAATCATGAGTATCATGTAGATGTTGCCCAGCTTGCCCAGCAGCAGGCAGGGCACGATGATCGACAAGATGATGATGATACCGCCCATGGTGGGAGTGCCTTTCTTCTCCATCTGGCCTTGCAGGCCCAGGTTGCGCACGATCTCGCCCACTTGCATGAGCTGCAGGCGGTCGATAATCTTGCGGCCAAACACGATGGCGATAAATAGCGACAGGATGAGCGCGAAGCCGGCGCGGAAGGTGATGAAATCAAACAGGCGCGCTCCCGGCACATCAAATTGCTCTAAATAGTGAAATAGATAGTACAGCATGTGATTTGTCTCTGTGTTTAGTTAGCTTTTTCGTTGTTAAATATCTCTTGCAGCACCTCGCGGTCGTCGTAGTGGTGCTTCACGCCCTCAATCTCCTGGTAGGTCTCGTGGCCCTTGCCGGCCACGAGCACCACGTCGCCCTTGTGGGCGAGCTTGCAGGCGGTGCGTATCGCACTGGTGCGGTCGGTGATGCGCAGCACGCGGTCGCGGTTGCTCTCGTCGAGGCCGGCCTCCATGTCGTCGAGTATCGCCTCGGGATTCTCAAAGCGCGGGTTGTCGCTGGTGAGTATCACCTGGTCGCTGCGGCGGGCAGCCTCGGCGGCCATCATGGGGCGCTTGCCCTTGTCGCGGTTGCCGCCGGCGCCGCACACGGTGATGATGCGGCCCTTGCCATTGAGCACCTCGGCGATGGTGCTCAGCACGTTGACCAGGGCGTCGGGGGTGTGGGCATAGTCGACCACGGCGGTGTAGCCGCGTGGCGAGGTCATCGTCTGGAAGCGCCCGGCCACGGGCACGAGCAGGCTCATCTTCACCAGGGTCTCGTCTTTGGGGAAGCCCAGGAGCAACGATGCGCCATACACCGAGAGCAGGTTGTATACATTGAATCGGCCGGTGAACCGCACCTCGAGCTGCTGCCCGTTGAAGTCGACCGTCATGCCGTCGAGGCGGTCCTCAATCACGCGGGCCTTGAAGTCGGCCATCGTGCGCAACGAGTAGGTATACTTGTGAGCCCGGGTGTTCTGCAACATCACGCTGCCCTGCTTGTCGTCGGCATTGGTCAGTGCGAAGGCATCGGCCGGCAGCAGGTCGAAGAAGCGCTTCTTGGCCTTGATGTAGTTCTCTACAGTCTTGTGGAAGTCGAGGTGGTCGCGGGTGAGATTGGTGAAGATGCCGCCGGCAAACTTGAGGCCGTCGATGCGGTATTGCACACAGGCGTGGCTGCTCACCTCCATGAAGGCGTAGTCGCAGCCTGCCTCTACCATCTCGTGCAGGTATCGGTTGATTTCCAGGCTGCCTGGGGTGGTCTGCTTGGCGGGATACTCCTTGCGGTCGACCACGTTTTTCACGGTCGAGAGCAGGCCTGCCTTGTAGCCCATGAGGCGCGCCATCTCGTAGAGTAGGGTGGCGGTGGTGGTTTTGCCATTGGTGCCGGTCACGCCCACGAGCTTGAGTTGCGCGCTGGGGTGGTCGTACCATGCGTCGGCCAGCAGGGCCTCGGCCTGGGTGCTGTTGCTCACGCGCACGTAGGTCACCCCCTCGGCAATTTGTTCGGGCAGTTGCTCACACACCACGGCGGCCGCTCCTGCAGCCGTCACTGCCGGTATAAACTGGTGGGCATCGACTACCGCGCCCCTCACTGCTATGAATAGTGACCCCTCGCGGGCCTGGCGTGAGTCGTTGGTGACGTCGACAATCTTCTTGTCGACATTGCCCACCACTTGCTCAACGTCGATAGCAGCAATCAATTCTTTCAGTTTTTTTTCCATTTTATCTTGTTTCTGTTGTGCCCACCACGCGAGCCCCGCCTCGACGGGGCCTGCGCGCTCGAGCATTTAGTTTCTTAATTTCAAGTACACAATCTCGCCGCGGGTGTAGGGCTGGCCGGCTGCCAGACTTTGCTGAGCCACGTAGCCGTAGCCCTGCGTGCGCACCGTCATGCCCAGGCGCTCGAGGCGGCCTATGGCCTCGCGCACGTCGAGACCCACCACATTGGGCACCACGCCCTTGCCTGCCTTGGGGCGGGTGAACACCTTGACCGTCTTCAGTCCTATGCCGTTGCGCAGGTTGGCTGCGCGCGACTTGCTGTCGGTGGCATAGAGGGTGGGCCCCTCGGGCTTGGAGTCGCTCATCTTGGTGTAGTCGCTCACGTTGTCGAGCAAGCCGCGGGCATACATCCTGAGGGCCACATTCTTGAGCACCACGCCGCTGCTGGCGCCGGCGCCGCGGTCGGCTCCCAGCATGAGCACCACGCAGGAGTAGAGCGGGTGGCTATAGGGGAAGAAGCCGCAGAAGGCCAGGCGCTTGGTCGCGCCGTAGCGGCCGTCCTTGCCTATGATATAGGCGGTGCCCGTCTTGCCGGCTATCTCCACCAGGTCGCTCTGCACCCACTTGCGGGCGGTGCCGTGCGGGCCCCACACCACGTCGTGCAGGCACTGGCGCAGCTTGGCGGCATTCTCGGGCGAGCACACTTGCTTGCGTATGTAGCGTATCGGCACTATCGAGTCGGGTTGCCCCTCGCGTGAGAGTTTTTTCACCAGGTGGGGGCACACAAACTTGCCGTCGTTGGCAATGGCGTTGTACATGCCCAGGATGTGCAGCGGCGGTATCTCGGTGGTGTAGCCAAATGCCATGCGCGTGAGTGCCACGCGGCCGCCGTTGTTGTTGGGCAGGTGGGCAAATTTTGGCTCCATCTCGCCGCCTATGCCCGAGTGGAAGGGCTCGAAAAATCCCATCTCCACCAGCTTCTGCCTGAAGCCGTCGGGGTTGTTGCCATAGGCTTTCACAGTGATTTTCGACATACCGATGTTGCTCGACATCTCTATGATCTCGCGGGGCGAGAGGGCTGCGCCGCCATGCGGGTCCCTGATGGGGCGGCCGCAATAGTTCCACACCGAGCCGGTCTCCCACTTGGCGTCGATATCTTTCACTGTGCCGTTCTCGAGGGCCACCATCATCGAGATGGGCTTCATCACCGAGCCGGGCTCATAGCCCAGCACGGCATTGTTGCGGCCCTCCACATAGTCGCCGGCCTCGTCGTTCCACTCCAGGTTGGAGATAGCCTTGATTTCGCCGGTCTGCACCTTCATGAGCACTGCGGTGCCCCATCGGGCGCCGCTCTCGTTGAGCATGTTGGAGAGTTCCTCCTCGAGTATGTCTTGCAGCTGCACATTGATGGTGGTGGTGATGTCGTAGCCATTCACGGCGGGCACGATGCTCCACTTCACGGCATTGTTGGTGAGCTGTATGTTTTGTGCCTTGCCGGGAATGCCATAGAGCAGCGAGTCGAGGGCCATCTCCAGGCCTGAGTGGCCGTGATAGCCGTGGCTCACCAGTTTCTTTTGGCCGGTGGCCTTGTTGTAGACCTCGGTCACCATCTCGCTCACGTTGCCTATACTGCGCGATGCCATCATGCCATAGGGCTTGCAGCGGGCGTTTTGCTTCTCGGAATAGAGGCCGCTCTCGCGCTGCTTCTTGTTGAAGAAGGGAAATTGCTTGAGGTGCTCAAACTCGTTGTGCGACAAGCGCTTGAATAGGCGGAACGAGGTTTTCTTCTTCTTGCGGGCAGCCACAATCTCGTCTTTCCACTGCTCGGCGCTCTTGCTCTGGTTGGGATCGAAGGCGGCCAGGCTGTCGCACAGGGCGGGCAGGTATTTCTTGAGGGTGTCGTCTTTAATGCCGGCCGAGCTGAAGTCGACACGCGCTGTGTAGAAGTTCATGTTGGCTGCCAGCACGGTGCCGTTGTCGGCCAGTATCTTGCCGCGCTCGGGCTCTGTCTCGGTGGTGTCGAGCCACAGGCTGTCGGCCTTGGCTTCCCACTTGCTGGCATAGACGACCGTGGTCTTGAATGTGTCGTATACGATGGCGGCCGAGAACGTCAGCATCACGATCAGCACCAGCATGTAGCGCCACAATATGTGTTTCTTGTTTGACTGCTTCATTTCTCGCTTAATTTAAAGGGCGGTTGGTCGGGCGTGGTGAGGTCGATGTGCATCGAGTCGACATAGGCAGTCATCTGGCTCTCGCGTATGAGCGAGTTGTAGCGCGCGCTGGCGTTCACGCAGTCGGTCTTGGCGTTGTTGAGCTCCTCGGTGAGCTCCATCACCTGCGAGAGGCTGCTCTGGCAGGTGTACTTGTTGCTGATATACATGAGCGTCATCACCGTGATGGCGATCACATACACCACATTGCGCTTGAAGAACCCAAACGTGAGGAAGCTGCGGCCTTGTATCACGCGGCCGGCAATCTCGGTGGTGTTGACGCCAAACGAGCTCGCGTTTTTCTTCTCCTTTTTGCTATTTTCTTCTTTTTTAGCCATTTCTATAGCTATCTTCTTCGATCTAAATCAAATTCTTTTTTTTTCATCTTGTTGCGGCGCCTTCTTGCAGGCGATGCGCAACTTGGCGCTGCGCGAGCGCGGGTTGCGGGCCACCTCCTGGGCGCTGGGCACAATCACCTTGTTGTTGATGAGCTGCCACGGGGTGTTGACGCGCCCATAGAAGTCCTTGTCGACGCGGCCCTCGATGTTGCCGCTGCGCATGAAGTTCTTCACCAGCCGGTCCTCGAGCGAGTGGTAGGTAATCACCACCAGGCGGCCGCCGGGATTGAGCACCTCGAGCGACTGCTGCAGCAAGCGCTTGAGCGCGTCGATCTCGTGGTTCACCTCGATGCGCAAGGCCTGAAACACCTGGGCCAGCTCCTTCTTCTCGGCGCTGGGCTTGATCAGGGGCCTCACCACGGCTGCCAGTTGCTCGGTGGTGGTGATGGGCTGCTGGGAGCGGGCCTTGACGATGGCGCTGGCCATGCGGCGGCTCTGCTTGAGTTCGCCATATAGGTAGAGCACGCTCGCCAGCTGGGCCTCGTCGTAGTTGGCGATTATCCAGGCGGCGTCGTGGGCGCTGTCGCGGTTCATGCGCATGTCGAGCCGCCCGTCGAGGCGGAACGAGAAGCCGCGGTCCTTGTCGTCGAAGTGGTGAAACGACACGCCCAGGTCGGCCAGGATGCCATCCACCCCCTGCACGCCATAGTAGCGCATGAAATTCTGCAAGAAAGCGAAGTTGCCGTGTACAAATGTAAACCGCCCGTCGTCGATGCGGTTGCCATAGGCATCCATGTCCTGGTCCATGCCGTAGAGGCGGCCCTTGGGGCCCAGGTGCCTCATGATCTCACGGCTGTGCCCGCCGCCGCCAAATGTCACGTCCACATAGGTGCCATCGGGCTTGATGTCGAGCCCAGCCATGCACTCTTGCAACAATGCTGGGATGTGATATACTTGCTGGTCCATTTGCACTACCGCCATGTCTCGTCGTTTGTAATTCTCTCGTTTTCTTGCTTCATGCCCATCGCTCCTCGCGTGCGCGTGATAAAATCGGTTGTAAAGTTACTTATATTTCCCCAAAGTTTACAAATTTAAACTCCCTAATTTCAAAAAAGTTATTAACAACGGCGGCAAAACGCCGATAAACACGCCAGTTAGCCCAAATTTAAATTCCCAAACATTTTTTGCACTTGTAAACCCCGCCGGGGCTGTGTGGGCCCTTCCCGCTCCTGTGAAATCTTGCCGTGGCTATTTTTGACCGTTGCACGGGCCGAGTTGCCAGCGTGATGTGGCAGCCATTTTATCTCGCGAAAATGGGGCGGTGTGGGGAATTTTGCGTAATTTTGTGGCAGAAAAAAATCAAAAATCACAATGAAACAATATCTCGACTTGCTCAGGCACGTGCTCGACGACGGCGCGCTCAAGCACGACCGCACCGGCACGGGCACCAAGAGCGTTTTTGGCTACCAATTCCGCTGCAACCTCGACGACGGCTTTCCGCTGCTCACCACCAAGAAGGTGCACTTGAAATCAATCATCTATGAGTTGCTGTGGTTCTTGCAGGGCAACACCAATGTGCACTGGCTGCAAGAGCACGGCGTGCGCATATGGAACGAGTGGGCCGACGAGAATGGCGACCTGGGGCCCATCTATGGCCACCAGTGGCGCTCCTGGCCCGACTACAAGGGCGGAACAATCGACCAAATTGCCAACGTGGTCGAGGCCATCAAGACCAATCCCGACTCGCGACGCCTCATCGTGAGCGCTTGGAATGTGGCCGAGGTCAAGGACATGGCCCTGCCGCCGTGCCACACGCTGTTTCAGTTCTATTGCGTTGATGGCCGCCTGAGCCTGCAACTCTACCAGCGCAGCGCCGACCTGTTTCTGGGCGTGCCCTTCAACATCGCCAGCTATGCGCTCCTGCTCATGATGGTAGCGCAGGTCACCGGCAAGCGGCCCGGCGACTTTGTGCACACCTTCGGCGACGCCCACATCTACCTCAACCACCTGGACCAGGTGCACGAGCAGCTCACCCGCACGCCACGACCCCTGCCCACCATGCACATCAACCCCGACGTGAAGAGCATCTTCGACTTCCACTACGAGGACTTTGAGCTCGAGGGCTACGATCCCTATCCCGCTATCAAGGGGAAAGTTTCGGTTTAATCGACGTTGTTATTGTAAAAAATATCGATGAAATGGGCAAAAATCTTTCAGCAATAGTAGCAATGGCTGCCGACGGCGCAATCGGCCGAAACGGGCAACTGCTGTGCCATCTCACGGCCGACCTCAAGCACTTCAAGGCCATCACGATGGGCCACAGCATCATCATGGGCCGCAAGACCTTTGAATCCTTTTCCCGCGGACCGCTGCCCGGCCGCCAAAACATCGTGATCACCCGCAACGCCCACTACCGCCCCCAGGGCGTGACCGTGGCCCACAGCGTAGACGAGGCCATCGCGCTCGTCGAGATGCCCGGCGAGGCCTTCATCATAGGCGGCGGCTCGATCTATGCTGCCACCATAGGCCTGGTGAGCACCTTGCACCTCACGCGCATCGAGGCCACCTTTGCCCAGGCCGACACCTTCTTTCCACCCATCGACGCCGCCCAGTGGGCTGTCGCCAGCGAGGAGCATCACGAGGCCGACGAGCGCAACCCCTACCCCTACACCTTCGTCACCCTCTGCCGCAAGTAACCACCGCCCGCAAGTACAAAAAAAGTCAGATAGAGTCGACATCGCAAAAACTTCGCACAGCCAGAAACATTACTTAATTCATAGCAACATAACAATGCCTTTTATACAGTACACCTATCGACGTAAGTCATGTCATTTCCAGCATTGCCCAAAAGAAAGCGTGAGATGAGCAGAAAAATCATCATAAAAGATTTCTTTAGCAAAGGTGAGAACCTTTATGAAGACCAACTCGGGTGGACCAAGAGAGAGAAACTGGAAGCACGTTCTTTGGTTTCAAAAGAGATTTTCTTTTTTGAGATCGTTACTGTAGGATTAAATTTAGCATTCTATTACGTTGAAGACGACAAATTCTATGGAATACATACTGAGAATGTACCCATTATAGTCAAAGAATTGCCACGTGACAATCCCGGAAGTCCATACATTAATTCTCAGTGCAAGGGAGACACCCATGTAGATGGCAAAGTGTTATTTTCGTTTAATAAAGCAGAGGACCTTTGGGACGGCATTATAATTAACGGTAAAAGTTTAGAAGAAGTCCTTCGCCGTTCTTTTATCCTCACACTAGACTAATGCTGATGGCTGCTGCGCCGAGTATGCATTAGGCAAGCCTTACCCAAACTTGTAGGTTTCACGAGGCCGACGAGCGCAACCCCTACCCCTACACCTTCGTCACCCTCTGCCGCAAGTAACCACCGCCCGCAACACAACAGGGGAAAAAAGTAATGAGGCTGCACCGCTACAACAGGCGGTACAGCCCCATTATCTTTCATTCACTTGCTATCTCGCCCGACTAACGCCGTGCATGGCGTGGAGCCGATGCCGGCTGGGTCCAGTGGATGTTCCACACCGCCACACGGTCTTTGTTGGTCGTGAGCCCGCTGGGCGACAAGTTGGTAAACTCGATGGTGAAGTCGCCCGTCACGCCCACAGCCTCGCTGAAGTCATAGGCCGTGTACTTCACGGCATCGGCCTTGGTCACGGTAAACGATTTCACAACGGCGCCGTTCTGCTTGATGTCGACGCGCATCGACAAGCCCTTTCTCTCGGTGTAGGCACAGCCGTAGATGAATTTCAGGGTGGCACAGCCGCCCTTCAGCACTGGCGACACCAGCTTGCCCACTGCCGTGGTCTTGCCGCTGAGGTTGACAGCCGTGGCATACTCGGTGTTCGACCCCGTTGCAGTGCCTATGAAGGTGAACACAGGGTTGGCATCGGCAGCGCCGCCCCGCAGCAGGCTGGCATTGGTAGCCGCCCAGCCGGCCGCGCTGGTATAGTTGCCATAGTTGGCCGTGGGTATGCCGCCGTTCATCGTGCTCAGGTCGGCGCTGGTGCCGCTGGGCTGCGGCTTGGTGCCAGCCTGGCCAAATTTCACGTTGTCGACACACCAAGTGGCATAGTTGGCATCCTTGGTGGCATAGAAGCGGAAACCTATGTAGTAGCTGCCGTCGGCCCACTTGCTCAGATCGACGTCGCCACTCTCCACAAAGGCGCTATAGCCGCTGGCAGGCGCCACGGCGAGCTTGGCGTTGAGCTCCTGCTTGACGGTAGCCGTGGCCGGGTCGGTGCTGTTGAGCACATACACCTGGAAGCGCGAGGTGGTGCTGCCGTAGCCGTTCACCTGCGAGAGGAAGCTCAGCACTTTGCTCGTGGCATTCTTGATGTCGAGTGCCGGCGTGATGAGCCACGACTCAAATGGCGGAGTGGTGCCCTTGTAGCCCGTCATGGCTGCATAGTAGTTGTTGTCAAACAAGGTGACGTACCAGCTCTTGTCGCCGCTCACGGTGGCCACGGTCCAGCCCGTGGGCAGCTTGCCGCCGTCGAAGCCCTCGTTGAGCGAGGTCACGCCGCCGGTGACCACGCTGAGCCTGAACTCCTCGGTCGAACCGCTGTTGCCGGTGATGCCGGCCATGTTCATGTAGGAAGCCAAGGAGCCCTTGACCCATATCTTGGTCTTGTACACGGCCTCGTTGTCCTTCAGGTTGGCTTGTGCACGGAAGGGGGTGCCTTGCGGCAGCGACACGGCCACGCACTTGCTTGCATCGGTGCAGTTGGGGTCGTCGGCAATCACGAGCGTGTTGTCGAGGGTGGTGGGAGCCTTCCACTCGATGTCGCTGTTGCTTTTCACGCTGGTCACCTCGGGGGCCACAGCGCCCACCACATAGCCGCTCACCCAGCCGCTCTTGCCCTGGTTTTGGAGAGAGATGGCCTCGGCGATGCTATAGGGGTCTTTGAGCAGGCCCTTGGTGCTGGACGAGAAACCTATCACATCGCTGGTGCTGCGTATGTAGAGCTGCCAGGTGCCTGCGCTGCCGTTGTGCGTGTTGTAGTAGTAGAGCAGGCCCACCACGTCGCCGCTGCCCAAGGGCAGGATGTCGTTGCGGAAGGTGGCATAGTTGCTGTTGCGCATCACGATGGTGTTGCCCTGGTTATCGACCAGGTTGCGGTTGGTGGTGGCACCGGCCTCGGCATAGGTGAGCTCGCCGTTGGCTGCCTCAAATTTCACGTTCTGCAGTTTCACCAGCCGGCCTTGATACTTGAGCAGCGAGGCCTTGTCGGTCTTGAGGTCGCTTATTTTCACCGTCATGGTGTCGACCTTGGCCATGTTGGGCAGGCCGTTGAGCTGTGCCATGCCCTCCCAGGTGTCCTGGGGCAGGAAGGTGGCTTCCCACACGCTGCCCTGCTGGTAGTATTGCGGATAGCCCAGCTGCTGCTGGCCGTTGTACTTGCCTAT
>OMUK01000032.1 GCA_900314215.1 uncultured Prevotellaceae bacterium | reverse complement strand
CGAGCTCCCACATAGCGGGGATGTCGACGGTGGTGTTGGGAGCGCCCATGATGAATGGGCAATCCTCTTGCAGAGCGGCATAGGCGTAGCACATAGATGGAGCCACGTGCAGGGTATCGTTGGCCTTCATGGCAGCCTCGAGAGCGGCCAGAGTGCCATGATACTTCATGTCGGGAGCAACGTAGATCTCGGTAGAAGCAGCCCAGAGCACAACCACGCGCTCTACGCCGGTCTCCTTCTTGAAGTTCTGGATGTCGGCACGTATCTGTTGCACCATATCCCAGCGGTCCTTGCAGTCCTTCACGTTGTTGCCGTCGAGGCGCTTAGCGTAGTTCTTGTCGAAGGCGGCCTTCAGGGGCTTGATGTTGACCAGCTCGTCCTTTACTGGCTCGATATCTTTGGGTTGCAGCACCTTGGCGTTGCAAGCGCTCTCATAAGCATTGGCAGGATACACATCCCATGCGCCGAACACGATGTCCTTGAGGTCGGCCAGTGGAACGATGTCTTTGTAATGCAGATATTTCTTGTCGGCGCCACGGCCAACGCGAATCTTGTCGTATTGAGTCATTGAGCCCACGGGCTTGCCCAGACCTTTGCGCACCAGGAGCACGCCAGTCATGAAAGTAGTGCTCACAGCACCCAATCCAACTACCATAATGCCAAGTTTACCTGTAGCAGGTTTTACATTTGAATTTGCCATAATATGTAATTAAGTTTTAAATGAATTGATTTGTTATTTTCTATATTTTAAATCGCTTCTTTCCGTTTTCAGGGGAAAGACGTCGCAAAATTAGCACCTTTTCTCAAACTAAAAAATTATTTAATACTAATATTACGTTAAAATATATAGTAAAATCGCAATTATGTATAATTTAGTTTAAAACTAAGCAATTTCAATATGTAATAAGTTAATTTAGTATAATTGCACATCGGGTATTTTTATCAACTATGACCCCAAAAATGCCCTATTTACGTGAGTAGCGAGCCTCAAAAACATTTTTTTACAATTTGAACACTAGCGTGGAAATATGGCCAAGGGCGAGACGAGACGAGTAAAGCAGAGGCAGCCACACGCGTCGGCCCCAGCGCCTCCAAGCCTCGAGTCCAAATTTTTCAGGCAAAATAAAAATAGCCGCAAAGTATCTAAAATGCAAAATATTATCACTACCTTTGCGGTTGCGTTTCATGCACCTTATTTATATACGCGTGAGCTTTTAAGAAGATTTCTATTGAATAACATATAGTATACAATTATTAGATATGCAAGTAGTTGAAGAAAACACTGACGCTGCTACCAAAACAACCGCCAGTGCCACCAAGGAAACAAAGAAGCAATCGTCGATACCAATGCGAGAATACTTCAGCACATGCGTGCGCAACTGGTATTGGTTTGTGATTTCCATCATCCTGCTGGGAAGTCTGGCCTTCCTCTACGGCAAGTCGCGGACGCAGGTCTACAGCGCTTCGGCCTCGATCATCATCGCCAACGACACCTACAGGCCCGAAGGCAGCCAGCAACAGATTTTCTCTGACCTCGACATCTCGAATGGCAACAGCACCATTCCCAACGAAATCTACAAAATCAAAGCCACCTCGCTCATGGAGCAGGTCGTGGAGCAACTGGGACTCAACATCCAGTACTACGGCCACGTGTATCTGCGCGACGTGAACTGCTACAAGTCGAGCCCTCTTGAGATCACCCCATTCAACGACAAGGCCACCTCCTTCGACATGACCATCGTGCCCAAGGGCGGCGACAACCTTGAGTACAAGGTGAACGACGGCGCTTGGCACAAGGGCCGCTTCGGCAGCAAGGTGAACACCTCGGTGGGCCCAGTGGCAATCACCAAGACGTCAAAATACAACGAGCAGTACAAGGACTACACGGTGGTGGCCCGCGTGCGCCCCGTGCACGCTGTGGCCGCAAGCCTGGAGTCGCAACTCACCGCCGAGAATCCCGACAAGTCGTGTGACATCGTGGTCCTGACCATCAACACCACCAACAATGAGATGGGCATCGACGTGCTCAACGCCCTGATCACCCTCTACAACCAGAACGCCCTCAACGACAAGAACAGCGTGGCACGCAGCACCGAGAACTTCATCGCCGGCCGCATCGAGTCGCTCTCCAAAGACCTGAGCGGCGTCGACTCGCGCATCGCGCAATTGAAGGTCAACACCACCCAAGCCACCATGTATAGCGACCCATCGAGCGCCGTGCAATCGGTAACCAACGCCAACGATGCCGACATGCAGATGAGCCTGGCCAGCGACATGCTGACCCACGTGCAGCGCATGGGCAGCAAGGAGCTCATACCTAGCAACACCGGCCTCAACGACGCCGGCGTTGAAGGACAGATTGACAAATACAACGACGCCATGCTCAAGTACCAGAAGATCGCAGCCACCTCGAGCGAGGAGAACCCTGTGATGATTGACTTGAGCAAGGAACTCAACATCTTGAGAGGCAATATCACCCGCTCGCTGAGCGGCTACATAGGCCAATTGCGCGTGAAAGCCTCAAGCGCCCACGCTCAAGAGAACGCCGCTACCGGTGGCCTGGCCTCAGTGCCTAACCAGGAGAAGGCCATAAGCGAGGTCACCCGCCAGCAGCAAATCAAGGAGCAACTCTACCTGTACCTGCTCAACAAGCGTGAGGAGAACGCCCTGCAGATGGCCATCACCGAGCCCAATGCCAAGGTGGTGGAGAAATCATTCAGCATGGGCAAGATAGCCCCGGCTCAAAAGACCATCACCATGATGGGCATTGTGCTGGGCCTGCTGCTCCCGGCAGCCATCATCTTTGTCATCTTCTGGTTCAGGCAGCTCGACACCCGCATCCACACCCGCCGCGATATTGAAGACAACTGCAACATACCCATCTTGGGCGACCTGCCCGAGAAGCGCAGCAGCCAGAAGGGCCAAGAGATTGTGGTCACCGAGACTGGCCGCGACCACATCACCGAGGCCTTGCGCATCGTGCGCAGCAACCTCGACTATGTGTTGCCCAAGAAAAACGAGGGCGTGGTGCTGCAAGCCACCTCTACCATGCCTGGCGAGGGCAAGAGCTTCGTCTCGTCCAATCTGGCGCTCACTTGCGCCTATGGCGGCAAGCGCGTGGTGGCAGTCGACCTCGACCTGCGCAAGGGCCGCTTCTCGGAGTACTTCGGGCTGCGCAACAATGGCGTGGGCGTGACCGCCTATCTCTCGGGCAATGTGCAAAGCGTCGACGACGTGATCACCAAGACCGCCTTCAGCGACAACCTCGACGTGATAAGCATCGGCTCCATCCCGCCCAACCCCACGCAGTTGCTGCTCTCGGAGAACTTCGGCAAACTCATAGCCGAGCTCAAGCGCCGCTACGACTACATCATACTCGACACCGTGCCGTTTGGCATGATTGCCGACGCCTCGATTATCAACCGCTATGTCGACCTCACCATCTATATCATGGGCGAGGGCAAGATCGACAAGCGATTCCTTGAGGACCTGCAGCGCATGAGCGAGGAGAAGAAGATCAAGAACCTCACCTTGTTGCTCAACGGCGTGAAACTCAAGTCGAAGAAATATGGCTACGGTTACGGCTACGGCTATGGTTACGGCTATGGCTACGGTTATGGTTATGGCTACGGTTACGGCTATGGCTACGGCGAGGACGATGGCAAGCACTCGCGCCGCAAGAAATCGAAAAAGAATGCACGTGCTCATGTGATGCCTCACAGCGACAACGGCGACGCGCCAGCAAGCAACGGCGGCAACACCGAGCAAAATCAGCAATAACGACGTCAAAATCGCTATCAATCTCACAACAAAAACAGCACCCGGGACGTTTTTCACACGTGGGAAACGGCCCGGGTGGCTTTTTGACGGCTGTGGCGATAAAGGAAGGGATTGACCATTGAAGGTAAATGAAAATAATGTATCTTTGCAACAACAACGAGAATAATATGCGTGTAAACGTGCGACAACAGCAACATCGACTCACCCTGCTTCTACTCGGCCTCATTGCCTTCACAACGAGCGCCTGGGCTCAACTGCAACCTGGCGACGAGCAGTTGCCACGCGCCACGGCCACAGCCAGCGCGCCAGGCCCGCGGGTGATAACCGGCAGCAACCTCACCATCGACCGCAAGCTGCAATCGCTGGCCTTCAGCCTCATCAAGGGCAAGCAGGGCAGCATCATCGCCATCGACCCCAGCAACGGCGAGGTGCTGTGCATGGCTACCAACACGCCCAGCGGCGAGAATGTGGACATGGCCATTGCCAGCGCCCTTGAGCCGGGCTCGACCATCAAGGTGGCACAAGCGCTCACGCTGCTCTCATGCTACGAGGTCGACTCTGAGTCGGCAGTGACGTGCAACCGCGGTGGCTACTACGGCCGCACCCACGTGGGCTGCCACCGGCACAAGTCGCCCATCAAGCTTGAAGATGCCATAGCCTACTCGTGCAACACCTGGTTTCTCACCTATTTCCAAGCAATGATTGCCGACCGTGTGAACTATGCCAGCCAAGACGAGGCCCTCACCACATGGGACCGCTACATGCGCAGCATGGGGCTGGGCAGCCCACTGGGCATCGACATTCCCGGCGAGCGCGGCGGCCTGCTGCCCGACGTTGACTACATGAACCGCCGCTACAAGAACCACTGGAACGAGCGCACCATCATGTGGGTGGGCATGGGCCAGGGCGACCTGCTGCTCACGCCCCTGCAATTGTGCAACCTGGCAGCGAGCATCGCCAATCGCGGCTGGTATATCACGCCCCACATCCACAAGCTCACCGCCGCAACGCAGGAGCAATACACCACACGGCACGAGACCGAGGTGAGCCCGCTCTTCTACCCCATCGTGATCGACGGCATGCGCAAGGCCGTGACCAGCGGCACTGCCGCCGGCATCAACACCAAGGCCTACACCCTGTGTGGCAAAACCGGCACTGCCGAAAACTCGGGCAAGGACCACTCCATCTTCATAGGCTTCGCCCCCAAGGACCAGCCTAAAATCGCGGTGGCCGTCTACATCATGCACGGCGGCTTTGGAGCCGACCTGGCCGCCCCCATCGCCTCGCTCATTGTGGAGCAATACCTCAAGGGCTCGCTCTCGAGCGCCTCGCAAGCCCGCGCCAAGCGCATTGCCGCCAAGCGCCTCTTTGCCGCCCCCACGCCCGAGGCCAAGAAATGAGCCCCGCCGGCTGTACCCGTCCTGACCCCTCACACATTACCCCCCTATCTTCTGGCCTGATCGAGCGGCACATGCCGCTTCTTGGCGGCCAAACTCGTGCAGCGGCACAAAGGCAGCAGGGATTGATGTGGTGAAATGTGATTTTTTTTGTAACTTCCCGAGTTTGACAGTTTGTGGCGTATATTGTAGATATACAATGAGTTACGGCGATAGCA
>OMUK01000093.1 GCA_900314215.1 uncultured Prevotellaceae bacterium | reverse complement strand
TAAGGTAGTTATTTTTGCCTTAGTAAACTACTTCCTTTTTTACTTTCTTCAAAAAACGTTTAGGACAATATTGGTTTATAGGAGGTGGGTTGCTCGGCTTTTTTTTGTATATTTGCAGATGGGAATGCGGGCGAGTGGCGTAAAATGCTAATTTCCGGCCTGCATGAAACTGTGTATTTAACTGGCATGAAAGTGTGTGATTGCACGATGAGGACGATGAAAAGAGTTTTTAAGACATTGATAATGACGGCTTTGGCGCTGTGGCTGCCTGCTGTGGCGGGTGCTGCGGGCAAGGCCGATGCGGGTGGATACCCGCTGATGTATCTGCGCGGCACGTTCAACAACTGGGCGCAGGGCGGCGACACGCAGCCCTTCGCGCGCAGCGGCAAGACCTATACCATCACGGTGGGCGAGCTCGACGGCGAGTGGAAGGTGAGTAACAGCGACTGGAGCCTGAACTATGGCGGCGAGTCGCCGGGCACGACCCTTGTGGGCGACGCCACGGTGCGCGGCGTGCAAGACGGGGCCAACTATGTGGCCCGTAAGCTCAAGAATGTGACCATCACCTTCGATCTCGACTCGACGGGCACCACCACCATCGTGGTCAAGGCCACGCGCGAGGCTACTGCCGTAGAGGGCTTGTCGGGCACGCTGCCCGTGCTCTACATCACGACCATGAATGCTGATGGCACGCTTAACGACGAAATCAACAGCTACACGCTGGACCACAAGAACTAATCGCGGGCACCTACTGGCTCGACCTGAACGGCTGCCAGTGGATGCAGGAGCTGGGTGCCAAGAGCATAGGCTCGGCAAGCGAGCAGCTGCCGTTACAGATCAAGGCGCGCGGCAACTACACCCGCACCGGTTTCCCCAAGAAGCCCTTCAAGCTCAAGCTCGACAAGAAGCAGCCGCTGCTGGGCCTGAGCAAGAGCAAGCACTTCGCCCTGCTGGCTGGCGCCGACGACCGGTTTGGCTACCTGTGCAACTACTTGGGCTTCGACCTGGGCCGCCGCATAGGCCTGCCCTGGACGCCCAGCCAGATGCCCGTGGAGGTGGTGATCAACGGCGACTACCGCGGCCTCTACTTCCTCACCGAGTCGATCAGGCTTGAGAAGGACCGCGTGAATATCACCGAGATGGCCGACAACGAGACCGATCCGCTCAAGGCCACCGGCGGCTACATCGTGGAGCTCGACAACTACGACGAGAGCAACCAGCTGCGCATGGATGAGAAAACCTGCATCCCGGGCCAGTATTGCGACCGGCTGCGCATCACCTTCGACACCCCCGAGGAGCTCTCGAGCGTGCAGCAGGACTTCTTGAAGCAGCAATTCACGCTGATGAACGACTATGTGGGCGCCTGCAGCGACTCGCTGTGGCAATACGTCGACCAGGACGACCTGGCCCGCTTCTACCTCGTGCACGAGCTCATGTGCGACTACGAGGCCTTCCATGGCTCTACCTATATGTACCGCGACGCCGGCGAGGGCCAGAAGTGGCACTTCTCGCCCCTGTGGGACCTGGGCAGCGCCTTCCTGGGTTCGACCACCAATTTCTTCTTCATCGGCAGCCCCTATGGCAACACATGGATACGCTCGATGCTGCAAAACGCCGCCTTGCAGGCCAAGGTGAAAGCCACCTGGCTGTGGTTTATGCACTCGTGCTACCCGGGCGTCGAGGCCGACATCCAGTCGTTCACCTCGCGCATAGCCCAGGCTGCCGTGGCCGACCACAAGCGCTGGGGCAACATCGATGTGCCACAGGGCCAATCGGCCGTGGCCGACAACAGCGACCTTGCCGCCAAGCGTGCCACGGTGCTCTCCAAGCTGAGCGAGAAGGCAGCCTGGCTCTCGAAGCAATATGGCGACTACACCATCAGCGGCACCAGCACCGAGCCTGCCCGCGACACCACCCCGGCAGCGCCTCTGCCCAATGGCTACAGCGGCGTGATCGATGTGGTGGCCCCCGCGAGCCAAGCCCCCGCCATCTACTACAACCTCGAGGGCATGCAGGTGGCCGCCCCCACGCCTGGCCACATCTACATCGTGAAGCGTGGCCCCCACGCCAGCAAGGTGGTGATGATGCAATAGACTGAGCCCTGCTGCTTTGGATATACACATCGATAGGAAAAAACACGAAAATCATGATGATAGCAAAGAAATTATACCTCACGCTCATCGCCTTGCTGCTCGCCACCGTGGCCAGCGCAGGGGCCACCAGTAGCAAGCTGTCGCCCGCCACGCGTGCGTTCCTGCAGGCGCAAAGCCTCACTCCCGATGGCCGGCACAAGGCTCCGGCCGCAGGCTCGGTGCAATGCTTCATCGAGTTGAGCCAGCCCCACGCCATCGCCCGGCTCAAGAGCGCCGGCGTGCAAGTGAACGCCCGCTTCAATGGGTTTGTGACCGCCTCGGTGCCCATCGGGGCACTGGGCAAGATAGCCGATGTGCCGGGCGTGTCGTATATCGACGTCGCCGGCCGCGCTGTGCTCGCTACCGACACGGCACGGTCGCAGACCCACGTCGACCAGGTGCTCTCAGGCACGGGCCTCAAGCAGCCCTACGACGGCACTGGCGTGATCATAGGCATGGTCGACAGCGGCATCGACTTCACCCATCCCGCCTTTAAGACGGCCAGCGGCGTGAGCCGCATCAAGCGCGTGTATCAGCCTCTCGACTCGGCTGTGACCCCGCTTGTGATAGGCACCGACACCCTGCCGGGGCGTGAATACACCACCCCTGGCGAGATTGCCCTGCTCACGACCGACGACACCACCCTGATGCATGGCACCCACACCACGGGCATCGCCGCCGGCACCCGCTTTGGCCCATATAGCGGCATGGCGCCTGGCGCCGACCTGGTGCTATGCTCGATGCGCAGCGACTCGCTCACCTTTGTCAACATTGCCAACTCGCTCTACTACATTGCCCACTATGCCCAAGCCGAGCAACGCCCCTGCGTGATCAATATGAGCCTGGGCACCCAGGCCGGCCCTCACGACGGCACGGGTTATCTGTCGCGCGTGATCGACGACATCTCGGCCTCGCACCCCGGCGTCACGGTGGTGCTCTCGGCCGGCAACGACGGCCTCAAGCGCATCTACAACCACAAGAAGTTCACCGCCGCCGACAACGAGTTGCGCATGCCCATCTTCGCCGGTCTGCTGCACAGCGAGAGCGAGATCGACGCGTGGAACCGCACGAGCGACACCGTGCGCATGCAGCTGCGCGTGGTCGATCGCCACACGGGCCAGGTGGTCTACTCCACGGGCGTGATTAGTGCCGACACCCTGCTCTCCTCGCTGCAAGACACCATTGTGGGCGAGGCGGGCGACACCACCCTGGTGCTCACCAATCCCGTGCTGGGCCAGTACTTCCTGGGCACCGTGCTGGTCGAGACCGAGATCAACCCCATCAACCACAAGGGCCGCATGTATATGGAAATCAACACCACCATGACCAACAACGATTGGCGCCTCGCCGTGTCCTACTTCGGCAACCTCGGCACCGAAATCGACACCTGGGACCAAAGCATGCACTACGTCGACCTCAAGATACCTGGCACCACCGAGGGCACCGACTCCATCTCGGTGGGCGACCTGGCCACCACCCGCTCGGCCATCTCGGTAGGCGCCTACACCAGCCGCACCTCGCACCCCTCGCTCAGCGGCGATGAGGTGACCGACGCGCTCTCGCCCTATGGGTGGATAGCCTACTTCTCGAGCTGGGGCACCGACCTCAAGGGCGACGTGCATCCCTTCATCACTGCGCCAGGCTACTCGGTGGTGTCGGCCTACAACAGCTACTACCACAACGACGGCCTCGCCTCGCAACTCTCGCAGCGCCTCGACGTCGACGGCCGCAGCTACTACTGGGGAGCCAACTCGGGCACCTCGATGGCAGCCCCCTGCGTGACGGGCATCATCGCCCTGTGGCTGCAAGCCAACCCCGAGCTCTCGCGCGACGACATCAAGCGCATCATGCGCGAGAGCGCCATCGTCGACTCCTTCGTCACCCTCAGCAGCAATCCCAAGCGGTGGGGCAACGGCAAGATCGACGCCTACGCCGGCATCGTGCGCGCAATGGCCAGCAGTGTCGACGCCACCGGGCTGAGTGGCAACACGCAGGTGGCGCTATTTCCCAATCCCGCCCGCGACGTCGTCACCGTCACCTATCCGGCCACAACCGCCGCCCGTCTGGCCATCTACACCACAAGCGGCATCCTCGTGCGCCGCACGGCGCTGCCCGCCCAGCGCACCCAATCCACCCTCGACGTGAGCGCCCTCACCCCAGGCCTCTACCTCCTGCAGCTGGATGCCGGCAACACCCACGCCACCCTCAAGCTCCTCAAGCAGTAAATCGATTGAGACTCTTTGCGCAATTAAGGTCATAATCGTTGATGGTGGTGCTGGTTTAGGGGGGTGGGGGGTTGGAGGGTGTGGAAATTTTCTTTAACTTTGTGGAAAACTTTCTATGACTATGAACATAAGGCGATTCTTTGTGGCGCTGGCGGTGGCTGCTTTGCTGCCGGCCATGGCGCAAGCAGGCAGCAAGGGCCCCGAGTGGTTGAGCAAGGCTGTGTTTTACCAAATTTATCCGTCGAGCTACATGGATACCGACGGCAATGGCATTGGCGACTTGCCGGGCATCACCTCGCGGCTCGACTACTTGAAGCAACTGGGCGTGAACGCGCTGTGGATCAACCCCATCTTTGAGTCGGGGTGGTTCGACGGCGGCTACGACATCATCAACTTCTACAAGGTGGACCCGCGCTTTGGCACCAACGACGACCTGGTGAGGCTCGTGAATGAGGCCCACAAGCGCGGCATCAAGGTGTGTCTCGACCTGGTGGCAGGCCACTCGAGCGACAAGTGCCAGTGGTTCAAGGAGTCGAGCGAGGGCACCAACGGCCGCTACAGCGACTACTACATATGGAGCGACTCGATAAGCGACAAGGACAAGAGCGACATTGCGCGCCGCTACCAGGCCGACGACCCCAAGGCCAGCACCATAGGCCACTGGGTGGAGACCAATGCGCCGCGTGGCCGCTACTACTACAAGAACTACTACGAGTGCCAGCCGGCGCTCAACTACGGCTACGCCAATCCCAATCCCAAGCACCCGTGGGAGCAGGGCGTAGACGCTCCCGGTCCGCAAGCCATGCGCCGCGAGCTGCGCAACATCATGGCCTTCTGGATGGACAAGGGAGTAGACGGCTTCCGCGTCGACATGGCCGCCTCGCTGGTGAAGGGCGACAAGGACAAGCGCGAAACCATGCGCCTGTGGCGCGAGATGCGCGAGTGGCTCGACAAGAACTATCCGCAGAATGTGCTCATCTCGGAGTGGTCTAATCCGCAGCAGTCGATACCCGGCGGCTTCAACATCGACTTTGAGATACACTTTGGGCGCAGTGCCTATGCGAGCCTCTTCTTCCAGGGCGACACCCCCTGGGGCAAGACCAAGAAGATCGACAACTGCTACTTCAACCGCCTGGGCAAGGGCACTCTCAAGGACTTCATCAACATCTATGCCGCCGACTACAACGCCACCAAAGACCGCGGCTACATTGCCATACCCACGGCCAACCACGACTTCCAGCGCCCCAACGTGGGCACCCGCAACACGCTCGACCAGCTCAAGGTGGCCATGACCTTCTTCCTCACCATGCCGGGCGTGCCGTTTATCTACTACGGCGACGAGATAGGCATGAAATATGAAGACGGCATCGCACCCAAGGAGGGCAGCCGCAACCGCGCCGGCACGCGCACGCCCATGCAGTGGACTCCCGGCCCCACAGCCGGCTTCTCGACTTGCACGCCTGGCCAGCTCTACTTCCCCGTAGCCACCGACGGCGGCAAAATCACCGTCGAGACCGAGGAGAAAGACCCCGGCTCGATGCTCAACTATGTGAAACGCCTGCTCGCCCTGCGCGCCTCGACGCCGGCCCTGGGCAACGATGCCCAGTGGCAGCTGCTCAACACGCTCGACGGCGAGCAGTACCCCATGGTGTACTTGCGCACGGCAGCCAGCGGCGAGCGTTGCCTGGTGGCCCTCAACCCCAGCGAGAAAGCGGTGATGATGCGCACCAGCGAGCCCGCCGGCAAGGTGATCATGAGCACGGGCAAGGGCTCCTACAAAAACGGCACCGTGAAGCTCGCCCCATTCTCCACGCTCATCGTGGGCCTGTAGCTGCCCGGCTGCCACCGCTTGCGCCCGTTTTGCATAATGGTCAATTTTTTAGTAATTTTGCGACCATGAACGCACGTGGCGACAACTACACATTTCTCACGACCGGCCCGGTGGGCAGCGTGATCGCCCGCATGGCTGTGCCCACGATTATCTCGATGCTCGTGACGAGCGTCTACAACATCGTCGACACCTACTATGTGGGCCTCATCAACACCCAGGCCACCGCGGCTGTGGGCGTCGCCTTCCCCTTGCAGTCGGTGATACAGGCCATAGGCTTCTTCTTCGGTCAGGGCTCGGGCACCTACATCTCGCGCCAGCTGGGCGCCAAGAAGCATGCCGATGCCCGCCAAATGGCCTCGACGGCCTTTGTGGGCGCCATGGTGGCCGGCTTGGTCATCACAGTAGTGGGGCTGTTGCTGCTCACGCCCATCTCGGTGTGGTGCGGCTCCACGCCCACCATATTGCCCTACACCGAGAAGTACCTGGCCATGGTGCTGCTGGGAGCCCCGTTCATGACCGGCTCGATGCTGCTCAACAACCAGATGCGTTTCCAGGGCAACGCGGCCAATGCCATGTATGGCATGATGACCGGTGCCGTGCTCAATGTGGTGCTAGTGCCCATCTTCACCTTCACGCTGGGCATGGGCATCTTGGGCACGGGCATAGGCACTGCCTTGAGCCAGATATTCGGCTTCGCGGTGCTCCTGGTCATGAGTTATCATGGCGACAACCTGCACATCTCGCTCAAGGACGCCTGTTGGAAGCGGCACTACTACATCGAGATGCTCAAGGGCGGCACGCCGTCGCTCACGCGCCAGGGCCTGGGGGCTGTGGCCGTGATGATGCTCAACCTGGCCGCAGGCGTGTATGGCGACGCAGCCATCGCCGGCATGTCGATAGTGGGCCGGCTGTGCTTCCTCGTGTTTGCCGTCATCATCGGGGTGGGGCAGGGCTTCCAGCCCTTCTGCGGCTTCAACTACGGCGCCCGGCTCTTCAAGCGCGTGCGCCAGGGCTATTTCTTCTGCATCAAGCTCGACATGTGCATCCTGGCCGTGTGCTGCATTCCCGGCTTCATCTTTGCCAACGAGCTCATCGACCTCATGCGCCACGACCCCGCCGTGGTGGCTGTGGGCGCGGTGGCCCTGCGATGGCAAATCGTGACCTGGCCGCTGGCTGCCGTCATCACCGTGAGCAACATGTGCTTGCAGACGAGCGGGCGCACCGTGCCGGCCAATATCCTGGCCGCAAGCCGCAACGGCCTGTGCTTTATCCCCTTAATTTTGATACTGCCACGCCTCTTCGGCCTCTTCGGTGTCGAGATCACCCAGGCTGTGGCCGATGTGTTCTCGTTTGCCATCGCTGTCCCGCTCATGTCGCGCTACTTCAAGTCGATCAAGTGAGAGCCCCTCGTTGATACTTTGTTGCGAAATAAAGATTCACTTTGCTTGCATTTTGCTTGCGGCATTGCATAATTTTTTGTAATATTGCAAACGTAAAACAACTCTTAATTAATAATCCCCTAAAACCCCTACACCCAATGCAAATCCAAAAAATTTTGCTCTCGTGCATGACCCTTGCCATGTCGCTAGCCGCGTCAGTATCCTATGCGCAAGTGCCCACCATCTATGGCGGCGTCTACAAGTCGAAAGACTGGGGCAGCAGCCTGCAGCGGGGCATCTACAGCTTTCCTGCTCAAAGCAACACCACGTTCACCAAGTTGTCGCCAGCCGACAACGACACCTATCTCACCCCGCTGGGCGGAGCGGCCGTGTACGACGGCGTGATGCACGGCGTGCACTACACCTCGGGCGAGCTATATGGGCAGACCTACTACACGTTCACCTATGTCGAGTATGACACCAAGACCTGGACGCAGACCAAGAAGAAAAGCGTGAATTACAACAATATCGCTGCGCGATGCAACGTCTCGATCGATCCCACCACAGGTAAAGTGTGGGGCCTGTTCAACAACTTCGACCTCGACTACAACATCATCGACCGCAAGTGGGCCACAGTCGACTACGCGACGCTCACCAAGACGGTGGTCGACAAGATGGACCTCAACATGGTGGCCCTGGCCATCGACAACAATGGCCTGGCCTACGCCGTGGGCACCGATGCCAAACTCTATGTCATCGACAAGGCCACTACTGCCTATTCGGCCGTTGGCCCCACGGGCGTGAGCATCAACTCGGGCTATCCCATGTGTGCAGCCGTCGACCCGGTGAGTGGCAAGATGTACTGGTCGGCCGTGCTGAGCGACGGCACTTCGGGCCTCTACGAGGTCAATAAGACCACTGGTGCAGCCACGCTGGTGAGCAAGTATCCCGGCAATGAGATTGTGGTGAACATGTGGATACCGGCTCCCGAGGCAGCCGATGGCGCCCCCGCAGCTGTGCACGACCTCAAACTCGACTTCAAGCCCAATGCGCTCGCGGGCAACGTGTGCTTCACCGTGCCCACTGCCACCTATGCTGGCGGCACACTCAGCGGCGACCTCACCTATACCATCAAGGTCAAGGATGGAGCCACGCTTGTGAGTGGCGAGCCCACCACGGCGGGCGCCACGGTGAGCAAGCAAGTCACCCTGCAACAGCCCGGCATGACCGAGATCGAAGTGGTGGTGACCAATGCTGCCGGCAACAGCCCCAAGCAGAGCGTGAAGCAGTGGATAGGCCCCGACACGCCCACTGCCCCCACAGCGGTCAAGTTTGACTACGATGCCTCGGCCAAGCAGGCTACCCTCACTTGGGCAGCTCCTCTCGCGGGCAAGAACGGTGCCCCGCTCGATACCGCAGCGCTCAGCTACAACGTGGTGCGCCAGCCAGGCAACGTGACCGTGGCCCAGGGCACAGGCGCCACCACCTTCAGCGAGTCGCTCGATGGCATCACCGCGCTCAAGTCCTATTACTATCAAGTGACACCGGTCAACGGCTCACTGGTGGGCGACAGCGCTGAGTCCAACCACGTGGTGCTGGGCGACGCCCTGGGCATCCCCTACAGCGAGAACTTCTACAACAAGAACAACTTCGACCTCTTCACCGTGGTCGACGTCAACGGCGACGGCGCCACCTGGAAATACAAGGCCACCAACTATCAGTACAGCGACAACCAGCAATATGCCAGTATCGTGGCCAGCAAGACCAGTGCCGACGATGACTGGCTGCTCACGCCACCGCTCAAGATGGAAAAGAGATACCGCTATACCTTGAGCTACAAGCTCAAGAAGCAGTACAGCCCGAGCGACTACAACCAGCTCGTCGAGGTGGGCCTGGGCCAGGGCACCGATGTGAATGCCTATAGCCAACTTGTCGACATCATGAGTGTCAACGTCGTGTCGTTCACCCAGGTGGACAAGACTTTCGCTGTGCCTGCCGATGGAGTCTTCCATATTGGTTTCCACGCCAAGAGCAAGGCCAACTCCGACGAACTTGGTCTCGACGACATCAGCATCAAGGTGGCTGGTCTGCAGGGCGACGTGAACCAGGACGGCAAGGTTGACGTGAGCGACGCCTCCTGCATCATCCAGACGGTGCTCGGCTCGGCCCAGTACAGTGCCGACCTGTGCGACTTCAACGGTGATGGCATCATCAACATCACCGACGCCACCGAGCTCATCAACAGCCTCATGTAATCCCCTCGCTGCCGCACATAGCAGCGCATATACACACTGAGTGCCTGGGCCAGCTCTCCCGAGAGCAACACCCAGGCACTTTTAGTAAAACCCCAGATAGCTGAACGGCTTTTTCTAAACTATTGTGATCGAAATTTTCGTCGATATATAGCTTCATCTTTGGTTGTAAACTCTAACATGTGGCCTTGTGGAGAGTGTTAGGATCGTTCTTGAAGACTTCGTTAATTAGACTTGTTTTATATCATATTCATTGCCATAATTATTCACTGAGAGCATTGGACTTCACCTAAACTACTGCTCTATACTTTTGCTTTTTCTAACGCCGAATATACTATGTAATGTATAGCTCTCAATTTTTGCCTGATTAATACAAATGTCAATGAAGCGCATACAGCTTGAGCTACGCCGTTCTGTAGTAGAATTATTACAAACAGAACGAATATATGGTAAAATATCAACATCATGGTCAACAGCCTCACTGATTACTTTCCTAAAAAAAGGTGCTCTTAAAAGTGTTCTTGCAGACAAATAATGTTGGAATTCTTCATCTAGAGTTGAATAAACTTTTCCTAAGCAAGTAAGGAACCATTTGTCCCCAAGTTCATAGACCAATCCATGAAAAGAAGCTCCTTTTAATTGGTTCTCTGCCATTTTGATTATAGCACCTTTTTTGCGAATTTTACCATCTAGACAGACATAGCTTTCTGAAACAGGTTTAATTTGGGTGCCATTTATATCTGCAAAATTATTAATCGCAGACTCCGATAAATTATCAATATCAGAAAACTTTGTCCTTCTCTTGCTGGTGGGATAAAGGAAACGACCGAAGTCAAGATAAGAGACACCAGGGTCATTAATTGCGTTTAATACTTTGCAAACTCCATAGGTACATAAATCATAACTGCTTATTTGTGGAACCTGTGCAGAGCTGTCAAATCGTATAGGACAAATATGTTCATGAATATAGTCTATAAATGATCCATAAGATGTAGCAATAATTGAAAGGATATAATCTTCCATTTCTTCCTTGGGGAAGATATAGTCGTAGTAAAGCATCTTATCATTGATGGATGCTTCATATGTCCTGTCAAAAAATGTTGCTACAATATTTTCCATAAATTTAATCTGGTATTTGCCTTCTCAGTTTAGTTAATATTTTTCTCATTAGATAATTGAAGTCTTCGTCTTCCGCAAGCAATTCAGCCACAAAATCCTTTTCTCGTAATTGCTCATTGAAGCTCGTCGCAACTTTCATAGCATGTTTCTTTTTATCTTCATCAGAGATTTTTGTCACTGCCATCTCTAAAGATTCATTGTTGTCCAAATATGCCTGCATAGCATCCTTGGCTTCTTTTGTGTTTGAAGCAGCTAATTTGCCAATTTCACGAAATTGAGTGGCTTTTTCAATTTCTCCATCTTGTATTTTATCACACAATCGATCTATGATGTTCATTTCAGAATGATTCTCATGCATTTTGATGATATTCGTATTTTTCAACATCTCAAAATAATAACTCCAATGTGATTGATCGTTGTCATCATGAGCGATCATAATCTCGTAAGTATCAACATATAACTGAGCCATTTTATGTTTTAGGCCGAAATCTTTTGCAATTTCTTTAATTGGCTTTTTTGATTTTTGTAAATGCCGATATAAGAACCCTGCTTGCTCAAAAGGTGACCACTCTGCACGTCCACTAATGTGGAAAGTCCCAATAAGAGAAAAAGCAAGGTTATCGGATAGGTCGTCGGGGAGTATATAACATTTTATCTTTCCCCACTTTTCGACATCAGTTTTAAAAAGCAATCGATAAGCAGCCAACCTACTATTCCCTTCAATAACCACATTATTCCTAACGAATATAGGCTCTATTAATCCTCCATCCTTTTCAATTTGCCAGCGTAATGCCTTAACATTATCCAAAGACTTCATTTTTTCGAAGATTGCTTCCTGCGAAGGAGTCTCATCAGTTTCCATTCGCAAAGCTGAATACACACGAGGGTTCTCGGCCCAGAAATCAAGATCATTGACCTTCAATTCCTTCTCTCTGACTTGGATTTCAACACCATTAATATCAATTGATTTCATTTTCATTCTTTGGACTATCTATGTTTAATATTTTCTTTACTAAATCACCAAAACTATAGTCTGCAATTTGCTGATAACTTGCCAAATCAATATCACCCTGAGCTAAAAATGCGGCACTTTGTTTTGCTTTAAGCAACTTGTCAACCCAGATATCTATACTATCAGATATGAGCAAATTATATATATTACATTGCTTCTTTTGAGAAATGCGATGGATGCGATCTTGGGCTTGTAAATAATCGTCAAGATTAAAACCTCGATCATAAAAGATACAGTTGTTCGCAACTGTCAATGTCAAACCTTCTTTTGCAGACTGAGGGGTAGCAAAAAGAATTTGCGCATCTCCATGTTTAAAGTTATCTACGGAACGGCCTCTGTCTTCTACATTCATTTTTCCTGTAATTTTAACGCTGCCTTGTGCTTTATATTTTCTGCAATAATAATCAACATTGTCAGTAAAGATTGACCAGACGATTACCTTTTCTCCCCTCATGAGAATATCGTGAATTAAATCTTCAAGAATAACTTCCTTTCCTGACCTAGCATCATAATGGTCGTCAAGTAGTCTTGGATTTGATGCAACTTGAACAAGACGTAGAAGCCTCTTTAACGATTCCTGTGATTCATCGAATATGGCTGTGTCACCACGATGTATGGTTGTTTTCATTTCTTGTCTTATTTCTTCATACATTCTTCTTTGTTCATCCTCAAAATCTACATACAATGTCATGTATTTCTTAGAAGGCAAGGAAATAATACCACTATTTTTGGTTTCGCGGACTGAGAAGTCTTTTATTTTTTCAAATATGTGTGAGACAGCATCTTCAAATCTTACACGTTTTCCCTCATTATGCCCAAGATTATTGGTGAGGTTAGTCTCTAATTTAAAAGCGCTAAAATCAGTTCCTAGGCTAGCTCCATGATCGAGGAAAAAAATCTGTGCCCAAATGTCATAGGGACGATTAGCTACAGGGGTTCCCGTCATAATTACTCTTATTTTAAAAAGAGATGACAGTTTGAAAAAATCTTGGGTGAGTTTCGACTCCGGATTCTTAATCTTTGTCGACTCATCAATGATGATACCAACATTCCTGGTTTTCAAAAATAATTGCATCCGTTCGAACTCACTCGATACTGTCTCAAAATTGGTTATAACTGCTTGCGCCCGACTATTAAAAACAAAGAAATTGCTATGCTTGTTACTATCGAGGATATGAGGACGAATGTGCGTGTGCTCTCCGAATTCCTCCACCCAATTCTTCACAAGAGTTTTTTTAGTAACAATAAGCACAGTATCAATCTCTCTTTTTTCTAGCCAATACATCAGTAAGTCTATGGCAATCTTTGTTTTCCCAAGACCTTGCTCATGGAATATTGCTGCATATTCTTTATCTTTAATCTCTTCGAAAGCCTCGTGCTGGTATGGGAAAGCCTCGTGCTTGACGCTATAGTTGCAATGTAAATTTTGAACTAATTTCTTCATAAAAGTATTTCTCCTTTTTTGAATGGATCGACTGTGTGAAAAGTGATACCTGTAACATCGATTTTATTTCGCATTCTCCTAATTACGTTGCGGATTGAAGAATAGCCGGCCATTGAGCTGGATAATATTATATGTCTTTCTTTATTAAATGTCAACACCTCCTTTATATATGAAATTAGTTGCTCATTAGTGTGTTTATTAACAATATCATTATCAGTTTTTGCTTCTGCAATAATAATCAAATCAGGAGTATTTACATACACATCAGCCCGAAAGCCATCAATGTCCTTAGGCGGCAAATTTTGAGCCACACCTAAGTCGGATGCGATTAAATTTTCGTCCACATGAAAAGTGCGCTTAATGTATTCGATAGCATTAAGAACATATTCTTTATGTGCTTCTGATTCCACTAATTCTCGAGTCTTTGTATATTATCTAATAAATCTTGTAGGGTTTCTGATAAAGCCTCTAATGAATCTCTTTTTTTTGAATAAGATGGTTCTAAGGCAAGAGCTTTTACTTCATGAAAAGCCATATTTTCAAGTCTAGAAATCAATTCATTGCACAATATTTCATAAGGGACTTTATCTAGATCTTTAGGTGCTTGGTCAGAATTCTCTACTGCAAGTACTTTCTCTGCTTCTGTTATATTTTTTTTCAGAAACACAGATCTAGCTTTTTCACTTTTTAGAACATCAGGAAGCTTGCGAACGCTAAGAGCCTTATCTATGTTTTCTTCTGCTACCCATGCGGCGTAATCCTCAAGGCTGAAGCCAGCTCTTGAAACAGCGTTTTTTACACGAGTATTTTGATACTCCAAAAATTTGGAGAAATCTCTTGTCTCGAAGTCATAATCATGTTGCTCTATATAATTCTTGTATGCACCTTGCATACACTTATATGCCTCAATTGATTTTGTGATTTCGTTGCTGTTTCCTCCGCACAGTGAGATTATTTGACTCATTGGCAAGTAATCTTTTTCACTTAATTGATAAAGATATTTAGCCTTTGAATATGGGTCCCAATCACGTGGACCAACTAAATGAGATTGTAATCGTATAGAATGAATATCATAATCATCCATTTGCTCATAAAGAAGAGCAGGAATTTTAGACCAGGTTCCATTTGGATTATTCTCATTAAACTCCTTGTAAATTTGCAACCGAGTATTTCCCTCGATAACAATCATAGTGCCATCAGCAGTGTGGTTTACGACAATTGGGTGAATAATTCCTTTACTTACTCGTATAGATTCACGCAATGTTCTGTACGATGTTGTAGCATCTCCGGTTCCGGAATCAGATAATGCCAATGCAATCTGCTCGCTAGTTGGCTCTCCTACATAGTTTTCCAAAAATTGTTTAATTCTTGGGTTTTGGCTATCAAGCTTTATTTTGTTGATATCCAAGGTCACATACTTAGGTGCATTCATTTCTTATTTGTTTTTGGTTTAATATCTTCGAATCTTAAATCATAGTATTTACTAGCTATCTCAGGAAATTCCTCTTCAAAATTAATCATTGCTCTGTAACAAGAGCAATATTTGGGTTTGGGAATAAAACCCTTGGGGAAGTTTAGCTTATTGGAATATTTTCCTCCAATAATTGGCTTTTGTATTCCTTGATGATATTCTTCGTTTCTGATACAATATTGACGGAAACTCATCTTTTTGAAAAAACTTGGTTGGTTACACCATCGTGCCAACTGCGTATAAAGCGATTTAAATCGACTTTTTTTGTAATCTTCGAATCGCATTATGTATGGCAAGCATCCAAATTCCATCAATGTTTTGATTCTCCAAAAAGTTCCTTCAATATCTTTTTCATCTTGACTGTCAAAAGCTACAAGAACGTATAGCTTAGTTTCTCTTTCAACATGACGCTTCCATACTTTGAGACCTCTTATCGTTTGCTCTACTTGTTTCTTCTCATACGGGTCATCCATTCTATAATGATCGAAAGCGAAAATGTAATCTCCGTAGTACTTGACTTTTTTGAAAATTTCGGCTTTTTCATCAGTCATCAGACGAATATCCATTCCTTGACGAAATTGAAAAGGTTTTCCTGTCGCAACCAGCTCGTTAATCACCTGCTTGAAAACCTTGGAGGGAGCAGCCATAATATTATCGTCCCACAAATAAATCTTTGGCCTAGTCTTGTCTACAAATTCAGATACAGGAGACCATTTGACAACTTTGTTCGATTCTCTATTGACGCAAAATGCACAATGCCTTATACAACCTCGAGTCGTGAAACCGATTGAATAACTTACATAATCGTCAAACCTTCTCTTTATCAACTTGGGATCTCCACCAGTGACTTCTTGGATATATTCGTCATAAAGTGAATAGTCTGGCGTTTGATGTTCTACCTCATGTGGGAGGTTCGGTAATTTATTTACGTCGTCTCCTAACTCCTCAAGAAAACCAGTCCCTCCATAAAAAATAAAATTATTTTTTATAAGAAAATTGATACCGTAAGGTCGTTTTGTGAATTTAAAAACTTGGGATAGAACTAAAACATCATAGTCGATTTGATCCACATAATAAGGAATTTGTAAGTTCAATTCTGCGTAGTCACAAATAAGCCGAACTTCATGTCCTTGTGCTTTACAAAAACTAGATATTTTTAATAAAGCAAGATTAGGATGTCTTGTGCCGTGATCAAGAAGATCGGCATCAATGAGGCCGACCTTCAATTTCTCTTTAGTCTTAAAAAGGCTAATATCGAAACCTAAATTATGTGATAATACTCTTAGCATCACAATTATCTAAAAAATTGAGCCACATATTCTTTGAAATCATTAAATTGTTGCCCAGTTTGATAAAAATCAATATGTGTTAATTTTATTTGCTTTATTTCCAGCCGTTTTTTAATGATCTAACACAAAGAAAGATTTATTATTAACAAAGTTACACAATAAATTATAATTTCCGAACTGTAATATGAAAAAAATATTGATTGCTAAAAAAAATTGCTATTAATAGTAATGCAAGCGCATGACAAAGTTGTTTGGAAAAGTGGGTGGATGATTTTTGGAGGGATAGGGTGGGGTTTTAAGGGTTTTTGTGTATTTTTGCAAAAACAAGCTAAAAACATTGTAGCATGAAGACTAAAATTTTCCTTTTATTTACCATTGTGCTGATGGCTGTAGCCAGCACATCGTGCAAAAAAGCCTCTTATTTGAAAGCCGACAAGCAGGAGCTCTCGTTCACCCGCACAGGCGGCTCGCTGACGGTGGTTCTGAGTAGCGACGTGAAAGAATTCAAGGTGACTGGCGCTCCCAATTGGGTGAAAGCCACCATAGTAGGTAACAAACTCCTTGCGACGGTGCAGGAGAATAACACGAATGCCCCGCGCCGCGGTTCCATCGTCGTGGAAGTGCCTGGCAAGAAACTCAGCATTCCAGTGTCCCAACTCTATGCGGCCACCTATCTGCGCGTAAATCCCTCTACGCTCACCTTTGCCAGCAGGGGTGGAGTCCAGACGGTGAAGGTGGAGTGTGACGGCACCGTGCAAGTTGATGCCCCCAGCGACGTGACCGCTACCCTCAATGGCAGCACTCTCACTGTGGTTGCGCCTGCCAACGATGGCAAAAGCAAGACGGCCTTGATCACCCTCACTGCTGACGAGCAAACTGCCAAAATCTATCTTGTGATTAAAACCTCAATATGCCCTACTTGTGGTGGCACTGGCTCCATCACATGCCCAGATTGTGATGGCAGAGGATGGTATGCTCACGACTTTGGAAACGGTCTTATTGCGGGCGGCCCTTGTGAGAGATGCGGCGGACAGTGGACTCCTGATGATGATGGATGGGATGATGGCTCGGGTCAAATTCCTTGCCCCACCTGTCATGGCACTGGCCGCTTGAACTAGAGCCACACCGCCAGCGGTGGGCGATAAGCAAAAACACATGAGGCTGTGTCCCAAATTTTTCTAGGACACAGCCTCATTTGCTTCAGCTCATGTGGGGGTGCTTGTTGTGGCACCTCCTAAACGGCAATGTTTCAGCCTGTTTTTTTTAGTCAAGTTTTAGACTTTGCTTGCTACTCGTCTTCGATTTCATACATACTGCCTTGGGGATAATACTCTCCATTATTTTCCCATATATGATCGTTTTCGATACACACTCTGTATGTCCCGTTCTGGAGATCAGTAAGGGTGATGGTTGGCATATTGTTGGCTTTGTAGGTTGCGTCTGTTTCATCTCCATCCTGCAGGTGGTAGCCCTCGTTGAGTATTTGCCCGCGCCAGCAGTTGTAGACTTTACTATTGAACGCATAGCAACGAATGACTGGGAAATGTAAATTGTCGTCTTGAAAATCATCTGTCTTAGAACTTTGGAGAACAACGCTTGTGCCCTTTCCATAGGGCCTAAAAGCGCCTTTTGGAGTTACTCGGCAATTTCTCACATAGGTGTGATAGTTTCGTGGCGCTACGTTTTTCACCTCCTTATAGATAGAGAAAAATTCCTCGCTCCACATGTTAAACACCCGGCCTCAGTTGTACTCGCGAGATTGCAGGTAGAGCATGTCGGCAACAGTTGGAAATGAATATTCAGAGCGTGCATTGGCACTTAGGCTAGCGAGCATGCATAGCATTAAAGCAATAAAACTAGTTTTTTTCATCATCATGTAATTGTTTAAGAATTTGTATTTCCTCGTTTAAGGGGTTATGATTTCACAAATTTACTGAATTGCTCCTGCTTAGCAAACTTTTTTGTAATGATTTTCTCGGGAAATTTTCCAATAGGGAGTGCAACGGCACGAAAAAATGGGCGAGGCGATGCTTTTCTTGCGGCGGTGAAGTTGATTTGTGGGGACAAAAAGCGATTTTTTGAGGATTTTTATGTATTTTTGCAAAAACAAGCTAAAATATTGCAGCATGAAAACTAAATTGTTTCTTTGTTTTGCCATCGTGCTGATGGCAGTAGCCAGCACATCGTGCAAAAGGGCCACTTATCTGAAGGCCGACAAGCAGCAGCTCATGTTCACCCGCGAGGGCGGCTCGCAGACGGTGTCGCTGAGTAGCGATGTGAAGGAATTCAAGGTGACCGCTGCCCCCGATTGGGTGGAACCTACCATAGTGGGATCAAAACTTGTGGTGACGGCGCGGGCCAACGACGCCAACGCCCAGCGTCGCAGCTCCATCATTGTGGAGGTGCCTGGCAAGAAACTTGAGATACCTGTGAACCAAGTTTTTAAGGCTACCTACTTGCGCGTGTACCCCACGTCGCTCACCTTCAACCGGAAAGGCGGCACCCAGATTGTGAAAGTGGAGTGCGACGGCGTGGTGCAGGTGGATGCGCCCAGCGACGTGACTGCCACCTTCGACGGCGTGAGGCTCACCGTGGTGTCGCCTGCCAACAATGGCGAGCGCAAAACCGAATCGATCACCCTCACTGCCGACGACCAGACTGCCAAAATCTACGTCGTGAGGAAGGGCTCGGTATGTCCCACTTGTGGCGGAAGTGGCTCCATCAGGTGCAAGATGTGCGACGGCGACGGCTGGTACTATGACGACTGGGGAAATGAAGTGCCTTGCTATACCTGCGGTGGCTATTATGACTATTATGGAGAAACATGGTATGCGGGCTCAGGCAGAGTCACATGCCCCACTTGTGGCGGCACGGGCCGCTTGAGGTAGCACTCGCGTGCTCCACCCGCAGGCGATAAGCAAAAATACTGATGAGGCTGTGTCCCGCTGAAAATGGGACACAGCCTCATTTGCATCATGCTCGATGGCAGGGTGCGGCCCTGGTGGCCGTCCAAATTAACAAGGCGCATTGCAACTCCTGCAAATACCCATGTTGCGGCAATAAAACCGCGCGAACGTGCGCGGTTGATTACTTGGCGCCCACCAGCAGCTCGGGGCGATACTCAAAGTGCATGGTGTCGTAGTGATACCAGCGGCCGCCCCATATGAAGCCGTGCTTCTCAAAGATTTGCACCAGCTGGTGGGGAAACTTGTTGTGATATGTCAGCCCCTTTCGCGTCTCGCTGCTGCCAGGATTGCTCCACAGCCAGTTGTCGCTCTTGTCCACGCCTATGTCGAAGGCGATGCCATAGGAGTGGGCGCTCATGCGCTGCGCCCCGCGCACGGCACGCCAGTAGAATGTGCCGCTCGACTTCAAGTAGGGCCGCAGCTCGGGATAATGGGCCAGCTCGGCTGCCACCTGGCGCAGTGCCTGGGCGGCGCCGTTATTCTTGTTGAACTGCACGTGTTGCCCAAACCAGTCCACAGTCACCAGGTTGCTGCGCACGGCCGATGCGCTGCCGCCATACATCTTCTTGAGCAACGCGTCGCAGCGTATGCGGCCTGGGTCGTCGAGGTAGCCGGGCTTCCACTTGCCTGGGTCGTAGGGGATGCTGAGCATGTCGTCGGGGTCGGCGTTGTCCAGGAGTTCTGTATACGACTTGTGCTTGCCGTCGTTGTAGGTCATCGACGTGCCGTCGGCCAGCAGCAGCTTGCCATCTTTGTAGCCTGTCACAAAGTTGGGGTAGGCTTTCATCAGCGTCGCTGCTCCGGCGGGAACGCTTGCCGATGCTTGCTTGGCCTGTGTTGTCGTTGTGGGCTGGGCAGCCCTTGGGTGCTCAACGCCTGTCGATTTCTTGACAGGGGCCGTAGCTTCGGCGCTTGCCTCGGGCCTGTGCTGTCGTGCACCCTGTGGTGTGCATGACAAGTAGATACTGGCCGCCATCATGCCTATCGAGGCGAGCACTATGAGTTTTGCGATTTTCATCAGTTAAGTGGTAAAATGATATGGTTGAAAGAAATATTATTCCTCTACAAATTTATCAACAATGGCGGTGATAAAAAAGGAAATGTGTCAAAATCTTTCAATTTTTCCACGACTGGAGGCATGGCTGCGAGATAAAAGTGCAACACTTTTTGCGCAAAATGTAACACAGCTATAGGCGGTGTCTTGTAATTTTGCAACGTAAAAAAAAACGTGTATAATATATATGGCAACGATAACTAAAACAATTCCAGTACTTGGCATGGCGTGCTCGGCGTGCTCGGCCAACGTCGACCGCAAGCTCAACTCGCTGCCCGGCATCGAGAGTGCCTCGGTGTCGCTGGCCACGCGCACTGCCAATGTGACCTACGACCCCGGCGTGATCTCGCTCGAGAAGATGAAGAGCGACATCAACGACATAGGCTACGACCTGGTGATCGAGAGCGACCGCAACGTGGAGGAGATAGAGCATGCCGGCTACAACCGCCTGCGCAACAAGGTGGTGGCATCGTGGTTCTTTGCCCTGGCAGTGATGTGCATCTCGATGCACATTGTTCCCATAGGCAATGCCCTGGTGGCCAATGTGGTGGCCATGGTGCTCTCGCTGTGCAACATGGTGCTGTGTGGCCGCCAGTTCTACGTCACCGCCGTGAAGCAACTGCGACATGGCGCAGCCAACATGGACACCCTGGTGGCCTTGAGCACGGGCATCTCATTCCTCTTCAGCGTGTTCAACACCTTCTGGGGCGACGCCGTGTGGGGCAGCCGCGGCATTGAGTGGCACACCTACTACGACGCCAGTGTGATGATCATCACCTTCGTGCTCACGGGCCGCCTGCTCGAGGAGAAGGCCAAGAAAGGCACGGCCAGCAGCATTCGCGCCCTCATGGGCCTGGCTCCCAAGACGGCCCGCATCGTGCAACGCAGCCCCGAGGGCGAGAAGATTGAAGAGGTGCCCATCTCTACCATCAAGGTGGGCGACGTGATCGAGGTGCATCCTGGCGAGAAAATACCCGTCGACGGCAAGGTGACCCAGGCCGAGAGCTTCATGCTGGCCGATGGTGCCTATGTCGACGAGTCGATGATCACTGGCGAGCCCACGGCCGCCCTCAAGCAAGAAGGCAGCCAGGTGCTTGCAGGCACCATCTTGCAGCAAGGCAAGTTCCGCTTCCGCGCCCAGCAGATAGGCGAGGACACCGCCCTGGCCCACATCATCAAGATGGTGCAGCAGGCACAGGGCAGCAAGGCCCCGGTGCAGCGTGCTGTCGACAAGGTGGCGCTCGTCTTTGTGCCCGTGGTGGCGGCCATCTCGCTGCTCACGTTCGTCTTGTGGTGGGCCATAGGCGGCACTCAGGAGTTGCCCCATGCCATACTCTCGGCCGTGGCTGTGCTCGTCATTGCCTGCCCCTGCGCCATGGGTTTGGCCACGCCCACGGCCCTCATGGTGGCCATAGGAAAGGCTGCCCAGCACAACATCCTCATCAAGGATGCAGCTGCGCTTGAAAACATACGCAAGGTGAATGCCATGGTCATCGACAAGACGGGCACGCTCACCATCCCCAACAAGAATATCGACTTCACCAAGGCCGACGACCTGCCGCTCGTGCAGCGCGAGACACTCAAGCCCCATGCCCGCGAGGCCATGGAGCAGCTGCAAGGCATGGGCATCGACATCTACATGATGAGCGGCGACAAGGACGAGGCTGCCCGCTACTGGGCCGAGAAGGCCGGTATCAAGCACTACAAGAGCAAGGTGCTGCCGCAGGACAAGGAGAACCTGGTGCGCGAGCTCCAATCGCAGGGCAAGCGGGTGGCCATGGTGGGCGACGGCATCAACGACACCCAGGCACTGGCCCTGGCCGACGTGAGCATCGCCATGGGCAAGGGCACCGATGTGGCTATGGATGTGGCCCAGGTCACCCTCATGGGCGACGACTTGCGCCACATTCCCGAGGCCGTGCGCTTGAGCGATAAGACGGTGAAGATGGTGTGGGAAAACCTGTTTTGGGCTTTTATCTACAACATCGTGTGCATCCCGCTGGCTGCCGGCATGCTGCACATCTTCGGCATCGATTTCCAGATCACTCCCACCTGGGCCAGCGCGCTCATGGCCTTCTCGAGCGTGAGCGTGATACTCAACTCGCTCAGGTTGAACTTTGTGAAATACTGACTTCTGATTTTATTTACTACAATATTAACACGTTATGACTAAACAATTCAAAATTACCGGTATGAAGTGCGACCATTGCCGCATGAGTGTGGAAAACGCCATCAAGGGCGTGAAAGGTGTGACTGCCGCCTCGGTCGACCTCAAGGCCGCCAAAGCCCAGGTTGAGGGCAACTTCAGCGACGACGACGTGGTTGCTGCTGTCGAGGAAGCTGGCTTCGGGGTGGAGTAGGGCGCACACGGCCTTGTCACTTCACAGCGCAACAACATCAATATCAATGCCGGCTGCCTGCTCGTGGCAACCGGCATTTTTGCGTCTTGGCAGCACCGACCAAGCCGTTTTTTAGCTATCTTTGTGCTATGCCCTACACCATGACACCTGAGCAACGCCACCGCTGCATGGCAGCAATACGTGGCAAGGACACACGGCCCGAGATGGTCGTGCGCCGCTGGCTGTGGGCCCAGGGCTACCGCTACCGCCTGCACGTGCGCCGTCTGCCTGGCACCCCCGACATTGTGCTGCACCGCTTCCACACGGTCATCAACGTGAACGGCTGCTTCTGGCACGGGCACGAGGGCTGCCCTCACTTCAAGCTGCCCAAGACCCGCACCGCCTACTGGCGCGACAAGATAGAGGGCAACCGGCAGCGCGATGCCCGCAATCTCGACAAGCTCAAGCGCATGGGCTGGTATGTCATCACCCTGTGGGAGTGCGATCTGGCTCCAGCCAAGCGCGAGCACACCCTCATGGGCCTGTCGCTTGCCCTGAGCAGTATCTACCTCAAGGTGACCGGCGCCCGTGGCTATGCCGAGGCGCCCGTCGACTCACTGCCCCAGGCCGCCGATCCCAGCGAGCCCTACTTGCCACAGCGGTAGCGCAGGGCATGTGCAGCCTTGTGGACTATTGCAATGTCGACAGCCAGATGCCGAAGAAGCGACCCTGCAACCCGTATAGGTGTTGTTGTCCATTTTTTTTCTGTATTCTTGCTTGTTGCTAAAAGTTTATAATGCGAAAAAGCAGATTTTGCCGATATCAAAAAAACATGTCGACAAGTTTTTTTTTAGGCAACTAAATGGTATCTTTGTAACGAAAAGGTTGGAATTATTTCCTTTTTGCTCATGTAACCAAAACAATTTAACCACTTTAGCCATCATTACAGCTATGCAACGTGTTCCATTTTTCCTGCTCCTCTCCACTGCCATGCTTGTCGCGTGGGGAGCCTTAGCGCCACGTGGCGCTGTCGCCCACAGTGTCGATGTCGTCGATGTCGACACTGCCGCTGCTGCGCCCGACACCAGCGTCGATGTCATTGCCTACTTCTGCAAGCGCGACACCACCAGCTACACCTATGAGCACTCTCGCATCAAGATCAAGGGAGCCGACACCACTGTCGTGAGCTCGATGCAGGAAGATTTCTACATCACCGTGCTCGACTCTACTGCACAAGGCTACCGCATGGAGTTTTGCCCCACAAGCGTCGATTTTCCAGTTGCCACTGCCGGCGACAGTGTCGACTTCAGCTCCATGCTCACGCTCATGGCCAAAAACATGGTGGGTCGTAAAATCGTGTTCACCCTCTCGCCCGAGGGCAAGCTGGAGCACATCAAGAACTGGAAGGCCCTGCGCCGTGAGCTCAAAGACGGCTTCAAGCACATGATCGACAGCGTGTTCAACCGTTTGCCCCAGCTCGACACCGTGTTTGACCGCGCCAGTGTCTATGACCTCGTGACCGCCCAGTACGACTCTGAGGAAGACGTCATCAACTCCTTGAGCGAGCTCTCGCTGCTCTTCTCGTGTCACGGGTTGTCGTTCCCGCTCACAGCCGACTCGACCATTGTCATCGACGACGACCCCGATGCCACCATGCCGCAGCAAGTGGCCTTGAACACTGGCATTCTTGGTGCCGACGACGTTGATCCCTTCGACGAAATGGGCGAGTACGACTACTACATCGACCTGCGCACCCACACCGACCTGCCCCCCAGCATGATTTCGCTCGTGCTCAAGAGCACAATGGCTCTGCTGGGCGACAGCGAGAAGGGCAGTGCCGAGGTGACAAAGGGCTTTGACGACGCCGTCAAGGGCATGAAAGACCTGAAGTGCAACGGCGATGGCCGCTCGGTGATCAGCTACAGTGTAAATGGCTGGCCCAAGCACATCGTCGAGACCAAGCAGGTAGAAGTGACCGGCACCCATGACGGTAAGTCCTTGCGAGAGTCGCGTATCGACCTCAAGAGCATCGACTGGTCCAGCCGCTCTTGGTTCAACTTTTAGCCACACGGTGCCCTCGATGCTTCACTCACGACACTCATTTTATCCATCCAACTAATCAAATAATCAACATTGGCTATTTGGCGCTGGTTAGAAGTGATGAAGCCAGATTTGTTTTTCCTGTGCTTTTTGTGTGCTTTTAAATGTGCTGGAGAAGGTTGTTTGTTGACAGATTTTATCTTAACTTTGCATAAATACAATTTTTGCGCATGAGAAAAGAAAAAACTTTCTCTTATCCATTTTAATTTTAAAAACTATGTCGACATCGATTAACGTTAGCAAGCAGAGTGTGCTTGAGCTCCTCACAACTGGGCGTTCAAAGCCATTTGTGATACCCGAATATCAGCGTCCCTACATGTGGACTGACGATCAAATAACTGTCCTCTTCGATGATGTGTGGGAATTTGCAATCAATATAGGCGGATTGAAACGTAACGGCACTTATTTTCTAGGCAGTATTGTCTCTTTTGAAAACGAGCGTGGCGAGCAAGAGATAATTGATGGACAGCAGCGCATAACTTCTCTTTTTTTACTGCTCAGGGCCATCTACACCAAGTTATGCAAAGGAGATGATAAAAATAGTGATGCCGCCAAGAATTTCATAAGCAAAATAGAACCTGCCATTTGGCGCACCGATAACCTCACAGGCAAAGTGGACTATTCCGACATTTTGCTCACCTCCCGTGTGGTTGACGACGAGGGCAATAACATTTTACGCCACATTCTGGAAACCGGAGAAGCCAATCCTGCTGCTGAAGATAACTATTCAAGAAATTACTTGTTGTTTCAGCGGCTCTATGATGAGCATTGCTCTCAAGCACCATTGCAAATTTATGACTTCATCTATGCTTTGCTTTATCAAGCTATACTCTTGCCCATCGGAGCTGATAGCCAAGACACAGCACTGACTATTTTCTCGACGCTCAACAATCGAGGTCTGCAACTCTCGGATGCAGATATTTTCAAGGCAAAAATGTACAACAATTTGCCCGACAGTGAGAAAGACGCCTTCATTAAGCAATGGCAGTGCCTCGACAAAGAGGCCCACGAAGCTCACGAGAGCATTCAGCAGCTATTTTATTACTATATGTTTTACCTGCGAGCCAAGGAGGGCGATGTGAGCTCTACCACTCCTGGCATAAGAAAATACTACTCGGGAAAAAATAACAAGTTTGAGCGCCTGTGTGATGCTGACTTAATGGACAACCTCAACACAGTACTGAATCTGTGGAAAGTGATTAATACTAACCAGGATGTGCCCGCTGAGACATGGGATAATGACTGCAAGGTGAAAAAGGCGCTTGACACGTTGACTTCTTACCCCAATGAGTTCTGGAAATATCCAGTGGTGATATATTACCTGTGCCATCGCAAAGATGCCGATTTCGACAGGGAATTCTTGATCTTTCTGAACAAGTTGATTGAGGAATTATTGACGAGATACATCCTTTTCCCAACAATCAATGCCGTGAAGGCCGATATTTTGAAGCTCGATGCTAACATCATCGATGATGCTCATCCTGAAATGGGATTCCGCCCAATTGATAAGGAGCATGTAAGGGAACGCCTGCAGTTGCCGCATAGAAACATAGTGAGAATGCTACTTAAGGCCTATGCTTATAACCATCAAGACCACCTCCTGCCAGACAATTGGCAAATAGAGCACATCCTACCCCAGCATTGGCAGAAGACTTTCTTTCCCGATGTTGAGGACGACGTTGTGAATGAGCAGATTGAGCATATTGGCAACAAGACGCCATTTGAGCGAAAGTTAAATATTGTCGCCAGCGATGGCTATTTTCTCAAAAAGCAAGAGCAGTACAAAGATTCTGAAATCGAGATCACCAAGATTCTTGTTACAAGTATTGACAGCGATTGGACTCTCGGCAATATCAAGCATAGAGACGAAATAATAACCTCCGAAATTATGCAACTGCTCGACAAGTGGAATAAAGACTATAAGGAATATGGAAACGAGCTAAATGGTGAGGGTGAAAAAGTGCCCGAAGCCTTCCTTCGCCAGCTTGAGGAATATAAGAAAAAGGGATTAATATAGATGTTTTTATGATTATGTACAGGAATGTTGTAAAGCGATTTTTGGCAAGAAATACGTAAGAACCATCTCTTGGAAAACAAATAAAATATTAGTAATGAGATTTTGTGCTATTTTAATTTTTTTTCTGTGATTTCGATTCTAAGTAGTTTGGAATTGAAATCACAGACTGTTGTAAAAAATTCATGCAATCGTTGTAAGATAGAGAAAAATCGTAACGAACTTGAAAAAGGGAAGCATGGTGGTGGGCTTACAGAGCAATGCTCTTACTGAGGAAGTGCAAACCAATACTTTTTCTAAATAATATTTAGGAATCATTTTCCAGCCATCGTCACCTCTTTGAGCAGTTGTTACGATAGCTCTTCGAAGGTGGTTCCTTCTGGTATCTTTCCTCCTGCCAACTCATTGGCTACTTTTGACATACACACTGCACCCACTGCTGCCATGGTTGACAGATTCAACTTACTGGCAATGTATGCTGTGAGCCTCGACAGCAATTTCTGTATTTCGAGTTTATCTGTAATCATAAGTCTAAAATTAATTGTCTAATTCCTTTTTCAGTACAAAAGCAGTATTGGATGTATTCCGAACCTGGATATTTCAGCTGTTTTGCCAACTTGATGAGGTTGGAACTTTTGTCGTATGCATCGCCATAGCTCCTTCGGTACTCCAATAATATGGTATCTACACGTGAGTCTGCAACAGGACCGACTACAATGTCATAGTCATGCTTGTAGGCATGAAGAGTATTCTTTTCTCTGTTCCTTAGCACAAAGAGAGCCCATTCAGCCGTTCTTCCATCAAAACTCTTTATCCTTACATCGCTGGGGCATCTTGATGGATTGAAAATGAACGGTGATACTTCCGGGCTACCGTCACCCATAATAGCAGTGGTTCGCTGAGCCATGGCGACTTCACGCGTATAATCCCTAGTCAGATAGAAACCACGGCCAAAATCTTTGAAGTCCTTGCTCTTTGATAGGTCTATCTTGGTTATCAGTTGGTTACTGCCGTGATAGAGTGTCATAGACGGCCACCGTTATTTGCACATACACGTGAGACATCATTAACAATCTCTTGATTGCTGAGGGTCTTCTCTATTTCCTGATATTGACGTAGAAAATCCATTCCCTTGAAAGTCATGATGTAACTGTAAGCTTGTGTGAGAGGAATCTTCTTCTCGTCAGCGAAGTTGTTGATAACTGACACGACAAAATTACTTTCCTCTTGGTTGAAGCCAGATTTGTCAACAACATTAATCTGCAATGCCGACCCCATCTTGCCAAGAATGAACGATGCTACCTCAGGCGTAATCGGTGCCCACCTCTACGCCCCTGAGCCCGCCCAGCAAGAGCAACCCCTCGCCCTCGCTGCCGAGCCCCAAGCCCCCCTATGGCAAATCATGAACATGCGTGTAAAGTTACCCTAAGTCAACGACTGCCCCAACCGCATCGAGTGGGCTTCCCGCTCCAGGTACAACTTTTAGTCCACTTCCCTCCAATCCCCACAGAGCTAATACTTGCGTGATTGCAGTAGTTTTTACTTTTTTTGTTTTTAGTATGAAGTTTTTTGTTCTATTTTCAATGAAAATATTAAATTTGCCATAGAAATGAGACCAAGTTAGTTGTGTGTTATTGATGCAAAAATATTTGCTTTAAAACCGCGCTTGGCTTCTTTCCTCTATAAGTTGTGATGCTAAGAAATAGATATTCCCACCTAATACGATACTTAATTACCATTAAAATTTAAGCCTTTGGTAGCTAATAAGTGGAAATTCTGTTACGACTAATGGAGATGACGTGATTCCTAAAGATTTTTCTTCATTATCTTGAGGAATATGAGTAAAAAGAATTGATAAAATAAGAGTTTTATGGATATATACTTTGGTTCAACCGAGCAATACTTCAACCTTGCCAATAGTGTAGCAGTACAGTTTAACGAATTCTATGACAAACTGTTCTATGATCCTCATTTCCGTATGGGAATAGATGCTACAATTCCTTTTCCGGAAAACGATATTATTCTGAGTTTTGATATTATTTGTACTATGAATCCAAATTGACCTCCTGGGCCTTCC
>OMUK01000127.1 GCA_900314215.1 uncultured Prevotellaceae bacterium | reverse complement strand
TGGACGGCAGCTACCGTCCGAATCCCGTCAGAAGGGTAGAGATACCCAAGGATAACGGCAAGAAGCGTCTGCTTGGCATACCCACAGTGGTAGACCGAGTGGTGCAGCAAGCCATTAACCAAATCCTGACTCCAATCTATGAGCGTCAATTCAGCGACAATAGTTTCGGTTTCCGGCCGAAACGCAGCTGCCACAAAGCATTGAGGAAAGCGCAGTCCATTATCTCGGAAGGCTATGTGTATGTAGTTGACCTTGACTTGGAGCGCTTCTTTGATACGGTGTGTCACAGCAAGCTGATAGAGGTTCTTTCCCGTACCATCATGGACGGAAGAGTAGTCTCGCTCATACACAAGTATCTACGTAGCGGCGTAATCAATCATGGAATGTTCGAGATGAGCAAGGAAGGCACTCCGCAAGGAGGTCCGCTAAGCCCGCTCCTGGCTAATATCATGCTGAATGAATTGGACAAGGAACTTGAAAGCCGTGGTCTGCACTTTGTCCGCTATGCCGATGATACGATGATTTTCTGCCGCAGCAAAAGAGCAGCAGAAAGAGTGAGGACGTCTATAACCAAGTATATCGAGGGGAAATTGCACCTCAGAGTCAATAAGGAGAAAACAGTAGTATCCTATGTAAGAGGAGTGAAGTACCTCGGTTACACGTTCTATGTGTACAGGGGCAAATGTGAACTTGCTGTACATCCCAAGTCCAAGGCGAAGATGTATTCCCGACTAAAGGAAATTACATGCCGAAGCAATGGATGGGGCTATGACAAACGGAAACAAGTGCTCCGCTATTATGTGATTGGTTGGGTGAATTATTATCACCTGGCCAACATGAAGCAGCTGGCGCAGAGAACGGATGAATGGCTAAGACGGCGCCTCCGCATGTGTGTATGGAAGCTATGGAAGAATGCCAAGACTCGAATAAAGAACCTTATGAAGTGCGGAATGAATAAATACATGGCACGGAAATATGGTTACATGCGAGGGTATTGGCGTGTGGCAGGCTCTCCTCCCTTGCAGTCTGCGTTGTCAACCATAAGGATGCGGAAGCAAGGATATACCTTCCTTTACGACGAGTATGTCAAATGGGGACCCAAGAAGGGAACCGCTGTATGCGGAACCGCACGTACAGTGGTGTGAGAGGTCGGTAAACACGAAAGTAGGAGATAAGCACCTATGACTAGTGTTTACCTCCTACTCGATTTGTATTTATCCCTATGATAAGAAAATCGGCTAGGTTTAGAAAATGAGGTAAGTGGAAATATAAAGTATAAAAAGTGAAATTAAAGTTTGCGATTGATAAAAAATTGCAATATATTTGCGTGATATGAATATTGCTGTCACGTGAAGTGAAATCTACAAGGCGGCGATGTCGTGATAGAGAATATATAGAAGTGCTTGCCGGCAAGTGGACGATGCGATTTATTGGGGAATGCGCATCGCTTAATCCTGCAAGTGCATTGATCAAATAAATTCCCCATCCATTTTAATTTAAGCTTTATGAGAAAAGTCACTACCTTACTCTTGCTGCTTGTGGCAATGGTGACCTCGATGGCTTGGGCTCAACAGGCCGACCTGGCTGCAGTCGACATGCAGCAGGGCGGCGTGGCGTTTGACCCCGCGACCCAGCAGGTCGCAGGCGGCGCGCAGTCGGCCACCATCGTCGATGCCGAGGCCCTCACGGCAAGCAATGTGACCAAGCCGGCCTCGCGCAAGGCCTCGCGCAAGCGTGCCGTGACCAGCGTGAGCGACTTGGTGGGTAAAAGTGTGATGACCTACAGCTCGCTCTCCTCGAGCAATGGGGCTGGAGGTAGTTCGGCCGTGATTTCGGCAGTTGGAAGTGATTCTATCTTGATTTCCAACTTCTGGGAAAGCGGTGTGAACGTGAAAGCTGGTGTAAACCTTACGACAAAGACGATTTCGATTCCCAGTCAGTATGCTTACACCCACACCACCTATGGCGAGATGGATTTGGCCTCGGTCACCACAACGGCCGCAGCCGACTACTCCACGCCTATCACGGGTACTATCAACGACGACGGCTCTATCAGCATCACAAGCTGGTGGGCCATCTTTGTGAAGAGCGGCACCAATGCTGGCAAGTTTGTGTATGCCGGCTACGATGCCGAGATTGAGAAGGCCAACGGCCAAATGCGCGTCAACACGAGCGACACCACCTATTACAACTGGAATGTGGTGGTGGCTCAGAAGGGCAAAAACCTGGTGACGGTGAAGAACTTTGGCAATCATGGCAAGACCATCGAGATCGTGCTCAAGACCGATTCCACGCTCACCATCGACGAGCAACTCGTCTTTGAAGGCGGCTCAACGATGGGCAACTTCTACACCCTGGCTGCCGACTGGTCGACAGGCAAGACCACTGGCACCACCATCGTGGGCAAGGTGAACGGCAACAAGCTCACCTGGGGCAACTGGATCATGTATAGCGCCAACAAGTACTATACCGGCAAGCTGCTCGACGGCACCGTCACGGCCGACTTCAACTTCGCAATCCCCACACTCAGCGTCACCGAGTGGGAGGGTGAGGGCACCGAGGCCAATCCTTGGAAAATCAAGACCCTCGACGACCTCATCCTGCTGGCCGAGAAGGTGAACAACGATGCCGACAAGACCTATGGCGGTCCCTACATGTTCCACACCAAGTCGTTCAACGGCAAGTACTTCAGACTGGAGAACGACATCGACATGTCGGGCTATCGCTTCACCCCGATAGGCAACGCGTGGACTCAGCGCTTCTCGGGCACCTTCGACGGCAACGGCCACACGCTCACGGGGCTGAATGTGAACACGGGCGTCAAGGGCTATGCTGGCCTCTTCGGCTGCGCCGACACGGCCAGCGTGATCAAGAACCTCACGCTCAAAAATGTGAACGTTTCCTCGATGTACTACTACACCGCCGGTGTGGTGGGCTACCAGGATCATGGCAACATCGAGAATTGCCACGTCACGGGCACCATCACCAGCGCGGGCATATGCTCGGGCGGTATCGTGGCCCTGGGCAACAATGTGAAGAACTCCACCTTCGAGGGCACTATCGCCAGCACGGGTGGTATCAACGGCGGCATCGCCGGCGAGACCTACGGCCTCATCGACAACTGCTGGGCCAAGGGCAAGGTTACGGCTGCCGGCCCCACCGAGAGCTACACGGCCGGCGGCATCGTGGGCACCCTTTACAATGCCGATTCCAAGATGACCAACTGCTACTTCACCGGCACTGTCGACGGCTCGCAATACAGCAACCTGTATCTGGGCGGCCTTGCTGGCCAGGTGTATAAGGGCACGGTCGACGGCTGCTTTGCTGTGGCCGACGTCTATGGCCTCGACTCCCACGCTGGAGTGGGTGGCGTAGTGGGTGTGCTGCAGGGCACTGTGCTCAACAGCTATGCCACGGGCTATGTGCGCTCGGTTGGTTCGCGTTATTGCGGCGGCATCATCGGCTGGGTGAGACCATTCTACACCTCTACTGCCCAAGGCACCGACACCTTGCAGTCGACCGTGAAGAATTGCTACTACACGGGCCGTCTCAATGCCGAGACCTACCAGTATGTGCCCGAGACCGAGGTGCGTGAGACACTGGGCACCATCGAGGCAGGCTCGTCGCCCACTATCGCCAATGTGTACTTCGACCAGCAGATGGTCGACCTCAAGAGCCAGCACTACCGCGTGCTCACCAGCGACCTCACCAGCGCCAACGGCCCCAAGGGCTTCCCGGCCGACAAGTGGACGTTCACTCAGAACTTCTATCCACGCCTCAAGGGCATCGACGACAACGCCGTGGCTCAACAGGGCGCCTCGGTGCTGAAGCTCGACAACGACTTCCCCGACAATGTGAACTATGTGGCCAACAATGCCACCTTCTACCTGCTGGGCAACAGTGTTGCCAAGGTGTATGAGGGCGGTAAGCTCTCCGACAAGGGCGCCAACGTGACCATCGAGGGCACTACCCTCAAGCTCAACGGCACTTTCGGCACCGATACCCTGGTCATCTACAACCCCAGCGACACGGGCATCACGCCACGCTTCTTTGTGATCAAGGTGGCTCCGCGCTTCTTCGAGGGCACGGGCAAGAAGGACTCGCCGTTCTTGATCAAGAACAAGGCCGACCTCATCAAGTTGAGTGAACTCACCACCAAGGTGGGCCAGTTCTATCCTGGCGTATACTTCTTGCAGACTGCCGACATCGACCTGGAGAAGGATACCGCCTTTGTGGGCATCTGCAACCAGATCACCAACTTCACCTACACGCGTTTTGCCGGCACCTACGACGGCGGCGGCCATGCCATCCACAACATGAAACTCGAGTATGTGCAGTGGAAAGATCACCCGCAGGGCAAGCCCGAAACGGGCAATGGCACCAAGAGCTGCATCTACAAGGGCTTCATAGGCCAAACCGATGCCATGGGCGTGGTCAAGAACCTCACCCTGGCCTCCGACTGCGAGATTGAGCTGTGGGGCTTCGCCGGCGGCTTTGTGGGCTACAACTGGGGCACTGTCGACAACTGCCGCAACTATGCCACCATCATTGGCTACAGCGGCACTGTGGGCGGCATCGTGGGCAGCAACTGCAAGGGCGCTGTCGTGAAAAACTCGCTCAATGCCGGTACCGTCTACACGGGCTTCACTACTGTGGGTGGCATCGCTGGTGCCAACTCGGGTACGATTGAGAACTGTGAGAATGTGGGCAACGTCGAGGCCAAGGTGCTCTCCAACTTTGTTGCAGCAACGCGCATCCACATTGCTGGCGGTATCACGGGCTCTTCGTCGGGCGGTGTGTTCCGCAACGTGGTGAATGCCGGTCTTGTGAGCGCCCGCCGCAACGTGGGCGGCATCGTGGGCTCGATAAGCGGTACCATCAAGAACGATGGCTGCAACGACATCTACCAGGGTCTGAACTACGGCACCGTGCTCACACAAGACCTGGCTACTACCGGCAACATAGGCGGCAGCGGATATGCCCCCATAGGTACCTATGAGAACTGCTACTTCGACAGGCAGGCCACGGGCCTCCAGGCTGCTGCCAACGACGGCATGCCGGGCGCCGAGGCTGTGCCCACAGCCACGCTCACCAGTGGCAAGGCACTTGCTGGCTATGCCGACAGCTTGTGGCTCTTCACCAAGGGCCAGTATCCCATGCTCAAGAACTTTGCCAACGATGTCGTGGCTGTCGAGGCCGCCCAAGTGGTGATGACCTGTGCCGACGGCGAGACCGTGAAGCAGATGCAGCACAATGCCACACTGAGCAATGTGCAAGGCACAACATGGAAGCTGGCTCAAGGCACAGCCTTCGGTATCAACGGCACCACAGTCAAGGTGCCAGCTGCCTCGTCGCTGGTCACCGATACGCTCACGGCTACGCTGGGCGGCTTCACCCGTCCCTACCTGCTGCGAGCAGTGGCTCCAGTGCCACTGGCAGGTAGCGGCACGCAGGCCGATCCTTACCAGATCCACAACACGGGCGAGTGGGATGAATTTGCACAATACATGGCCACGACCGAGAACCAGTTTGAAGGTCAGTATGTGAAGGTGATGAACGACATCGACTTCGGCGACACCACCTTTGTGCCCATCGCCTACGACGGTGTCACCTCGTTTAACGGCACGCTCGACGGTGCCCGCCACACAGTGAAGGGCATCAAGTACAATCCTCAAGCCAGCTACCAGGGCGCCATTGCCCTCGTCGGTGCCAAGGCTACAGTCAACGATCTCACCCTTGAGGGCACGGTGACCTCGGCCAAGACCTACACTGGCGGCTTCTCGGGCAAGATGAAGGGTGTGCTCAACAACTGTGTCAACAATGTGGCTGTGACCACCACTGCTGCCAGCACGGGCGGTTTTGCCGCCTATGCCTACAAGGGGGCCGTGTTCAACAACTGCGAGAACAAGGCTGCGGTGTCGAGCAGCAAGGGTGACGTGGCTGGATTTGCAGCCGCCGCCGACGACAACGTGTACTTCAACAACTGTGTCAACAGCGGCAAGGTTTCCTATACGGGCACATCGACTTCGACCCGCAACGTGGCAGGCTTTGTGGCCGCCGGCAACGGCAGTCGCTACTACGCTTGCGTCAACAAGGGCGAGATTGCAGCCGGCAAGGCTGCTCAGGTGGCCGGTATCCAGGCCTACAGCAACTCGGCCGACACCGTGTACTTCGTCTCGACCGGCAACGAGGGTGCTCTCTCGGGTGCATCGTCGGTTGCAGGCCTCATAGGCTACACGTCGAAGAACAAGGCTCCGCTCTATATCGACAGCTGCTACAATGTGGCCGACATCAACACCACGCTCAAGACCACCTATGCCACCGCCGGCCTTGTGGGTTGCTTGACGCCTCACAGCCGCGTGATGAATAGCTACAACACCGGCACAATCACGGCCGATGCCAGCATCTACAACGGCAACATCTTCGGTTATAGCGAGGATGCCAAGTCGGAGTCCGAGCGCATCTATGTCACCAACTGCTACAACACGGGCGGCATCGTAGCCACCAACTATGCAGCTGGCATAGGCGGCCGCATCCCGGCCTATTGCACCATCGACAGTTGCTACAATACCGGCGAGATAACCGCCACCTTTGGCGCCTCGGGCATTGGCAACATCATGGGCAACTATGTTGTGATCCAGAACTCCTGGAACTCGGGCAACTGCCAGACTTCTAAGCAGGGCGCTGGCGGCATCAACGGCTATGGCAACTATATCGCCCACGTGGTGAACTGCTTCAACACGGGCAACATAGGCAGCTATGCCGCTGGCAGCTACAACGTGGGCGGCCTGGGCGGACAGTCGATGGCTACCTACATCAACTGCTACAACCGCGGTGTCGTGAACGGCACCAAGGGTGTGGGCGGCCTCGTGGGCCAGAGCTCGCGTGGCAACGCTACAAGACTCGGCACCAGCTTCTACAACTGCTACAATGCCGGCCGCGTGATACCTGGCGACACCACCAGCGGCAACATCGTGGGCACGATTACGCCTAAGACTTGGGACACGACCAATGTGGTGATGAACACCTACTATGTGACCGACTTCGGCACCTATGCCCAAGACACGATTGCAGCCACGGCTGTGACCGTCAAGGAGCTCGCTGCACTCACCGAGTTTGCTCCGTCTCCTACCGATGTTGCGATCGCCGGTGTCGCTGCAGCTGCCGGTTGGGACGCTCTCGACGAGTTCAGCTTCCCAGTGATACCTGGCTTCACCTATAATGACTGCGCTCGCGCCTTTGCAGCCGCTGTGGTTCTCACCAACGACAACGACACCTACGACGGCGTGGCCAGCACCATGATGCTGGGTCAGCCCGCTGGCGTGACGTGGACCTCGAGCAACGAGGCTCTCACCATAAGCGGCAACGAGGCTATCCACACAGCAGGCGCCGAGGGCGTGGTGCTCACCGCTACTTGCGGCCAGTTCAGCGCACCATGGACCGTGAACCTGCTCGAGGGTACCGGCGTGACCGACGTGAACAGCGCCAAGCAGATTGTGAAGACCACCTACTACAACGTGGCTGGCATCGAGATTCCTGCCCAGAACGTTGCTGCAGGCCAAGTCTACATCCAGGTCAACACCTACAGCGACGGCACGACCCGCTCGCTCAAGGTGAGGAAATAACACCTGAGATATAAACAACCCTAAATAAAAACACTGAGGTGGGGGAGCCACATGGGCACCTCCACCTCAGTTCCTTTTTTACGTATGCTATATAGAGAGACTTAGTAGATGAAAGTTCTGAGCAGGTAGTAGCTGAAGATGCCGGCGATGTAGCCGATGAAGGCAATCCAGCTGATGCGCTTCATGTACCAGCCGAAGTTGATTTTCTCCAGGCCCATGGCCACCACGCCAGCGGCGCTGCCTATGATGAGCATCGAGCCACCCACGCCGGCGCAGTAGGCAAGCAGTTGCCAGAAGATGCCGTCGACGGCAAAGTCGCCCGTGGCTGCCAGCGGGTACATGCCCATGCAGCCTGCCACCAGCGGCACATTGTCGACGATGCTCGAGATCACGCCTATGGTGCCCGTCACGATGTAGTGGTTGCCGTGCGACACCTGATTGAGCCACTGGCCCACAGCGCTGAGCACGCCTATCTCCTCGAGGCAGCTCACTGCCATGAGAATACCCAGGAAGAAGAGGATGGTGCTCATGTCGATGCGGGAGAGCACATTGCTCACGCGCTTATTCATGCCGCCTTTCTCCTTCTTGCCGCGCAGGTGGCGGTAGAAGAGCTCGGTAGTGATCCACAGCACACTCAGCACGAGCAGGATGCCCACAAATGGAGGCAGATTGGTGATGTAGCGGAAGATGGGCACAAAGATGAGGCCGCCCACGCCCAGGAAGAATATAGCCTTGCGCTGGCGCGAGGTGAAGCCGTCGCTCTCGGCATTCACGGCCTGCACGCTGCCAGTGCCCAGCTTGCCCTTGAGCGAGTATTGCAAGATGAAGGCTGGCACAGCCATGGCGATGATCGATGGGATGAGAATCTCCTTGATGACGCCGCCCGAGGTGATGAGGCTCTTGTTCCACAACATGATGGTGGTGACGTCGCCTATTGGCGAGAAGGCGCCGCCAGCGTTGGCGGCAATCACCACCAGCGAGGCATATATCAGGCGGTCGTTGTGGTCGGCCACGAGCTTGCGCAGCACCATGATCATGACGATGGTGGTGGTCATGTTGTCGAGGATGGCACTCAGGAAGAAGGTCATGAAGGCAATTTTCCATAGCAGGGCGCGTTTCGACTCGGTGCGCAAGGCTGTGCGCACAAAGTTGAAGCCGCCGTTCTGGTCCACAATCTCGACGATGGTCATTGCGCCCATCAGGAAGAAGAGGGTGGTCGACGTGCTGCCCAGGTGGGCCTCGATGATGGAATTCACTTTGTTAAGGATTTCGCCAGCGGGAGTGCCGGGCAGGTAGCTGCCGGGGTCGATCATGTAGATGGCCCAGCAGGCAACAAACATGAAGAGGGCTACTGCCGCCTTGTTGACTTTGGTCACGCTCTCGAGAGCTATGCAGGCATAGCCCAGAACAAACACGACCACGATTGCGATTGTTAATGTTGACATATTGCTGTATATAGATAATTTTAGTTTTTCCTTGTAAATAGCGAGCTGATGAGTGTGGCTGCACGACCCTCGTAGGTCTTGACCGAGCTGAGCAACTGGAGCGTGAGGTCGGCAAACGAGAACAGTTGCATGACGGCAAACTGGCGGTCGTCGCTCAAGCACAGTTCGAGGTGGTAGTTGCCGCTGGGCACCGTGTGGATGCCGTCGACGGTACCCAGCACGCGCTCCAGTTCGCCCACGTTGTGGCATGCCAGCACATCGACCAGTTTCTCGGTCGACTCCTCGTCGTAGTCGAGCACTCGAGCGGTGATTGTGCTGCTGGTGGGGGCGTAGACGAGCCTCGAGCCCATGCCCAGAAATCGCTTGCGGCGCTCCACCTGGGGGCTGGCGAGCACTGTGCGGCCTATTTGCAGGCTTTCTACAGTCGTGGTTGCCATGAAAATTTCAGTATTCTTTTTGTTGTTGGATAATTGTGAATTACGCTGGCCTGCCATAGCACTTGGGGCAGGCATGTGGAGTGGAGGGTAGTGAAAATGATAATGGGGTGAAGGTTTAGCACAGGATGTGCCGCAGGGCGTAGACGTAGTAGCCGCACACCGAGGGCGACATGAACGGCGCCGTCGCGCGGCGCGACGCAACGCTGTGATGGATCGTGTTGTTGAGGTCGAGAGTCGCCAGCGTGCCGCCTTGCGAGCGGGTGGAGCGCGACACTACGGGAGTGATCACGCGCTGCGGCCTCGAGTTGCATATGCGCAATATGTTTTGCGCCTCGGCTATCACGGTGCAGGTGGCGTCGTGCTCGAGCGGATTGGTGTCGCTCAGCAAGCCAGGATGCTGCTTGTGATGCTCGCTGCTTGTGCTGCTCTCGATTTGGGCAATCGTGGGGGCGGCAATGTGCTTCTGCGTGCCAAAGTAGCTGAGCACCAGGGCGAGCATGACGGTGAATATGTAGATAGCGCGTTTCATTTATTTTTTTAAGCAATTGCAAAAGTACTGCAAAAAGCAGTCTCTGCAAAATTAAAACCGCTAAATGTGCCACACTTTTATCGCTTTGCAACATCAAGAAATCTCCCGCGTGTTTCTTGAGGGGGCGCGTCGCAGTGGCTTGCCGGCGTGGTTTTCACATTTTGATTTCTTTCTTGCCGCTTGGCATGTGGTGTTGCGGCAAAAAAGCATTAACTTTGCAGTGATTCTAATTGACTTTATCAATACATAAAACTAAATAGAACAATGGCAAAACAAGTATTACTGATTCTACTGCTACTTTCCACAGCGACGTGGGCTCTGGCCGACGTCACGGTGAAGGCCTCCGACCCCGTCATGAGCTACACGGGCCGCGTGCAGCGCATGCCCGACGGCTCGGTGCGCTACGACTGGACGGGCACCTATGTGCAAACTCAATTCACGGGCACGGCCATCTCGGCCCTGGTGAGCGAGGTGGGGGAGGACTACCACCAGGTGTGGATCGACGGCAAGCTCATGGGCAAGCTGCACTTCACCGGCACCGAGCCCCACTCGGTGACGCTGGCATCGGGGTTGAGCAATGGCCGCCACACCCTGCGCCTGCAACGCGTTACCGAGGGCGAGCGCGGCCTCACCACGCTGCACTCCTTCACCGTCAAGGGCAAGGGCAACCTGGCTGCCGTGGCTCCCAAGGGCCGCCTGATCGAGGTGATAGGCGACTCCTACACCTGCGGCTATGGCGCCGAGGGCACCGAGACCAGCCACTTTGAGGTGGCTACCGAGAATTGCGACAAGGCCTATGCCTGCCGCATAGCCCACTACTTCGACGCAGACTATGTGATCGTGGCTCACTCGGGCATGGGCGTGGTGCGCAACTATCGTGGCAAGACGATGAAAACCATGTCGGAGCGCTATCCATTGACCTTCGACGACCACGACTCGGTGCCCTACGATTTCAAGCAATATACCCCCAACTTGGTTATCATCAACTTGGGCACCAACGACTTCTCGGTGCAAGGCGCGCCCTCCAATTATGTGAGCGGCTATGTGAAGCTCATCAAGACGGTGCGCCGCCACTATCCTGGCGTGCCGGTGCTGTGCGTCACGCCTCACTCGGCCAATATCTACCTGCTTGCCGCCCTGCGGGAGCTGCGCAGCAAGGTGAAAGGCATGAAGGGCGTGCGTGTGTCGCAGCCCATGCCCGGCATTGTGGTGAAAGGCCACGACATAGGCTCAGATGCCCATCCCAACTGGAAGGGCCACCAGAAGATAGCCTCCACCCTCATTCCCGTGGTGGCAACCATGACTGGCTGGGAGATGCACAACGACCTGTAGCCCCCACTGGCATAGATATAGAATCAAAGGAGACTGTGCCCCGATTTGTTTTGGGGGGGCACAGTCTCTTTTGCATCATGCGTTGAGGAAAATTCAAAGAATGCGTTGTGATAAATCAGGACCGTCACCCCTCACACTGAATGCGTGCATTGGCGGGTGAATGCAATTGGCCGTCCCGGGGGGTGGTTATTTCCGGGCGGCGGCTTGTGGCTCGATGCATGGCATGAGCAGGTCGTCGCAATTCTTCACCTTGTAGAGGCCGCGCGAGGCTGTGGTCACCGCGATGGTGCGGCGTGGTTGCTCCCATCCCTTGCTGTTGAGGTCGATGTAGAGCACATAGTTGCTGCCCGATTTCTCGGTTTCGGTCTCGCTGGCGTAGAATTCCACGGTGTAGGGCGTGTTGGGCTGGTAACCATTCTCGGGCATGGCGCCCTTGAGGCAGGCGGTGGGCTGGTAGGGCTTCAGCCCGCGGGCCAGGGCGTCGAGCACGATTTGGGCGCACCCCGGCGTGGCCACACGCTTGATGCAGCTGTCGCCCAGCTGGGCGTTGTGGTTGTAGATGTCGATGGCCATCACCAGCATGCTGGCGGCCCCTTGCGGGCTGCGGCCCAGGAGCTGGGTGTAGACGCTGTCAAACTCCTCGTAGCCCTCGGGCACGCTTGTGAACGTGACGTAGCCCGTGGCGGTGCGGTTGTACTGCTCGGGGTTGAAGTCGCCCAGCGAGGAGTATTTGTGACCGTTGATGGTGGTCTCGTCGACCTTGAGCATCACTTGCTTGGCCTTCTGTATGCCCTTGACGACCATGTTTTGTGCCTTGCCCACGTTTTCTTCCTGGTCGTCGGCTATGTCTTTGGCCTTGTCCACCACCTTGTCGGCAGCGTTGGAAACGGCATTCTTGGCCTTGTTCACCATCGTGTTGACGTTGAATTGAGCGCTGGCCGCTCCGCTCAGGAGCATGCAGCCCAGCAGCAGTGTGATGATTCTCTTCATAGTCTTCTCTCCTATAATTTTTTTGAGTTCTATCGATAAAACAACGTGCTAAGTTACACTTTTTTTCAAAACCCCGCACAACTTCAACGCCCGAAAACCAATTTTTCCACCCCAATTTCACCCTTGCCAGCCATCATGGCCCCCTGGTGGCCCGGCTCATGACGGGGGCAAGATGCATGGGCGGGTGGTTAAAAGTGGGGAAATGATTTTGTGGTGCGGGGGAATTGGCGTATCTTTGTAGATTGATATGGAGCTGAGCAATAGCTGAGCGATAAAACTATGGCAGAGAACTACGTGAGCTTATATCGCCGTGCGGCCTACTATGGCGTGCCGGTGGGCATCGTGATGAGTGTGATGGCGGTGAGTGCCATCTACGTCGACAAGGTGTCGCAGCTGGCTGTTGTGGTGATAGCCATGGTGCTCTTGCTGCCGTGTGTGCTCTACCACTACGAGCGCAAGATGTACAAGGCCGAGTATGGGTTTACCGAGTACTCGGGGCTGTGGATGCTGGGCATTCTCACCATGATATATGGCTCGCTCATCACGAGCTTCGTCACGCTGGGCGTGTTCACCTTTCTGCGGCCGGGCTACTTCTACGAGCAGGCGCAGTTGTGCATCACGCTCTATAGCACGAGCACCGACCCGCAGGTGCAGGAGAGCGTGACGATGCTCAAGCGCATGGTCGAGGGCAACATGTTGCCCAAGCCCATCGAGGTGGTGTTTGCGGCATTCTGGCTGTGGTCGTTTGTGGGCAGCATCTTGAGTGCCCTGGTGGCGCTGGTGGTGAAGCGGGTGCCCGTGCGCGATGCCAGGCGGTGAGGCTTCAACGAGTTGTTGTGAAATAAATTATATTAAGATAAATAATGGATATTTCAGTAGTAGTACCTTTATACAACGAGGCCGAGTCGCTCCCCGAGCTGGCTGCCTGGATTGAGCGCGTGATGAAGGAGAACAACTTCAGCTACGAGGTGCTCATGATCAACGACGGCAGCACCGACGGCTCCTGGCAAGTGATAAAGGAACTTCACAAGAAGAATAATCGCATCAAGGGCGTGTGCTTCCGCCGCAACTACGGCAAGTCGCCGGCGCTGAACACGGGCTTCCAGCGCGCTCAGGGCGACGTGGTGATCACCATGGACGCCGACTTGCAGGACAGCCCCGACGAGATACCCGGCCTCTACAAGATGATCACCGAGGAGGGCTACGACCTGGTGAGCGGCTGGAAGAAGAAGCGCTACGACCCCAAGTCGAAGACCATACCCACCAAGCTCTTCAACGCCACGGCGCGCTGGGTGAGCGGCATCCACAACCTGCACGACTTCAACTGCGGGCTCAAGGCCTACCGCCGCGAGGTGGTGAAGCACATCGAGGTGTATGCCGACATGCACCGCTACATTCCCTACCTGGCCAAGAATGCAGGTTTCACCCGCATAGGCGAGCGGGTGGTGCACCACCAGGCCCGCAAGTATGGCTCGTCGAAGTTTGGTCTCGACCGCTTTGTGAACGGCTATCTCGACCTGCTCACGCTGTGGTTCCTCACCAAGTTTGGCAAGAAACCCATGCACTTCTTCGGCCTCATGGGCTCGCTGGTGTTCTTTGTGGGCTTCATTGCCGTGCTGCTGTTGTGCATTCTCAAGATTGTATACCTGGGCACGCCGCATCCCTTCTATGTGATCTCGTCGATCTACTTCTACCTGGCACTCACTTGCATGGTGCTGGGCACGCAGCTCTTCATGACGGGCTTCCTGGGCGAACTCTTCATTCGCCACTCGGCCGACCGCAACCAGTATGAGATTTCAGAAGAAATAAAGGATGAAGATTAACGCGAAACATCGTGTGCTGCTGCTCGTTGCCACGCTGCTGTGTCTGGCTGGGTGCTCGAGCGATGGCTGCTTCGACAATGGCAGCGCGGTGCCCCTTGCCGGCTTCTACAGCGCGACCACGGGCAGCGGCGTCACCATCGACAGCCTCACGGTGCAGGGCGTGGGCGCCCCGGGCGACAGCTGCCTGGCCCTGAAGGAAAGCGTGAGCCAGCTCTATCTGCCCTTGCGCTCTACCACCAGCACCACGCAGTTTAGCCTCGACTACAACGCCGCCACGGTTGCCCCCGACACCATCACCTTCCACTACACGCCCGTGCCCACCTTTGTCTCGCGCGATTGCGGAGCCATGTTCTTCTACGACATCGCCAGCGTCGACTACACGACCCATCTCATCGACTCGGTGGCTGTGCTTTATCCCACGATTACCAACCAAGACCGCGTGTCGATTAAAATCTATATGCGATAGTGATGAAATTCAGGCTCTTTACGATATCGATTCTCGCAATTCTGGCTTGTGCCACAGCAGTGGCGCAAAACAGCGACCAGCGCCACATCACTCCAGTGCGGCCGAGCACCAACACCACCTTGCGCCCCGCCAAGGGCACCAAGGAGGAGGTGGTGCAAGACTACCTGAAGGGCGACACCACCGCCGCCCGCGATCGCCTGCGCAAGGACTCGCTCAAGCGCGTGTATCCGCGCTACCCGCTGCTCACCGATGTGACCGTGGGAGTGAATCTGCTCGACCCTGTGCTCAAGATATTCGGGCAGAAGTATTGCAGCTTCGACGTGAGTGCCACGCTCAACATGTGGAACCGCTTGCAGCCCGTGCTCGAGCTGGGCGTGGGCTACGCCCATGAGACCCCCGACGACATGAATTTCACCTACAAGGGCAAACTCTCGCCCTACGTGCGCCTGGGCGCCAATTACAACATGATGTTTAAGAGCGACCCACGCTACCAGGTGGGCCTGGGCTTCAGGCTGGGTTACTCCACCTTTAAATACGACGTCACCAATATCACGCAGCGCTCCGACTACTGGGGCGAGCACTACACCTACGACATCAAGGGTGAAAGTAGCCACGCCCTGTGGGGCGAGTTCCTGGCTGGCTTGCGTGTGAACTTGTGGCGCAACATCTCGGCCGGCTGGCAGGTGAAATACCAAGGCATCTTCAACTACAAGAAAAATGCCAACACCCGCCCCTGGTATGTGCCTGGCTTTGGCCCGCGCGACCGCAAGTGGGCGTTCACCTTCAGCGTGTACTACACCATCCCGCTCTCGCTCGACAAGTGGCCCAAGAAGGAAAGCAAGGACAAGGGCACTGCCGGTGCCGGCGGCACCACTCCCGGCGGCACCGTGATAGGTGCGGCCAAGTGAGGTGCCACCGCGACTTTCTCGACGAGGCTGGTTGCCCCAAAAAATGGCGAAGAATCGGCCCTTTTGGTTTAAATCTTCCTCGAGTTGGTCTATTTTATTGCATTTACTCCCATATAGGACACTTTTTGCGACATTTAGACCTACCTAAATCGGTAAAGGTGTTGTAACTTTGCAATGAAGGAAAAAAGCAATTTTTGCATTCAAAATTAGTAATTTAAATAAGAGTTATGGTTCCGGTCTTGTCGTGATGACACGGTCGGATTTTTTTTTAATCCATTTCTTTTGTGTGACGACTTGATGGCTCGCGCTGCCCATCTTGATTTCATGATGCTGGGGGTATATAAAATCAAAAAGTCCTGCTCTTCACGAGTGGGACTTTTGAATTTTATGAATAGAATCTGTATAGAAAAGTGCAATAATTATATATTGCTGTCCTAATTGTTTTGCTCTGCAAAGTTACGATGAGTTTTTGTAACTGCCAACAATTTCATGACATATTTTTCAAAAAAAAATGCTCGTGTGCGCTTTTTTTCTTAATTTTGCGACATAAAAGGAATTTCGGACCAATTTCGGGCTGAAATTTTAAAATGTGAAACTCGTTATATTTCTAACGACACCCATTAGATTTCATAATGCAACCATTATATAAAAAATATCTATTGGCGCTTGTGATTGCGCTGCAATGTGTGATTGCCACAGCTCAATCGGCACTT
>OMUK01000091.1 GCA_900314215.1 uncultured Prevotellaceae bacterium | reverse complement strand
CGCGCCGCTGCCATCCCACCGCAGGCACGCCGCCAGAGCTCGAAAAAAAATTTCAGGCCGGCATCAACAATCGGCCTGAAATTTTACTTTTTGCTATATTTTGGAAGGGAGGCACCGCATCGAGCGCATGCGAGCAGTCCCCCACCCTGGCAGGAAAGCGATCACTTCTTGGCAGCAGCCTCGCCTGTTGCCGACGACAAATCGGGCAACGTCTTGATATAGAGGTCGCGCTGCGGGAACGGAATCTCGATATGATTGTCGTTGAGGGTGTTGTAGATAGCCTCCTTCATTTGGCCCATAAACACGATTTTCTCAATCACGAGCACCCAGGCAGCAACCGTGAGGTTCACACTATTGTCGCCAAAGCTGTCGAAGAGCACAAGCACCTTGTGATTCTTCAAATCCATCACCGGCCGGCCATATTTGTCGTTGTGCTGGAGCTTCTCGATATTGGTCTGCAACAGAGAGCGCACGTGGTCCACATTCACGCCATAGGCCACTCCCACGGGTATCTTGACGAGCTCGTAGGAATTGTTGCGCGTGAGGTTGCGGAAATTCTTGGCAAACAAAGTGGAGTTGAGGAACGACATCATGGTGTCGTCGGTAGTAATCACCTGCACACTCTGGTAGGAAATGCTGTCGACACGGCCTTGCACGCCGTCGCACTCAATCCAGTCGCCCACACGCAAGCGGCCCGTCATGAGCGAGATGCCATAGAAGAAGTTGTTGAGCAAGTCCTTCATAGCAAAACCGATACCAGTAGCGAGGCCGGCGGTGACTATCGAGATGCCCGACTTGGGGATGCGCAGCAGAATCAAGGCAAATATCACATAGGTGCCCCACACCAGGATGGCAATCACATTGTAGCCCAGGGTGAGGTTCACCTCATTGTCACGCACCATCTGCTTGCCCGTCTTGCGCTTCTGGTAGCGCAAGCGGAAATAGCGGTAAAACGCCTTGATCGCGTAATTAAGGTAGCGGAAGAGAAACCACGTTGCCGCCACCACAACGATGCTGAAGATCGACAAGCGCACCACGCCCTCGATGTTGAGGAAGGGGTACATGAAAATCTGCACACAGGTATCGCCCAGGTTAAACACATCGGCAGCCATCGTGATCGAGAGCAGCAACGAGTAGGCACCCGCGATAGGCACCAGGCCCATGTGCACCAGGTCGAAGAACCACGTCTTGGTGATATAGTCGCCCTTGCGCACGCCCTTGGCAATCTGGGCATCGGTGATGCCGCTGGCGCGCAGGCGGTCGTAGAGGCGCGCTTTCTCATAGATGTCGAGCAGGCGGAAGGCCAGGGTAAGCGTCTGGATAGCGGTGAGCTGGAAGAGCCACCAAATCACGATTTCTACCGACATGAGCGTGCGGCCAAACCAGGTGAGCACCGTAGCCACAACCATCACCGCCAGCGAGGCCCAGGCATAGAGGCGGTCGTATTGCGGAATCTTGTCGACGTCGCTCAGTTGCTCGTCGTGGTGCACGGCAGGGCGCTTCAACCTGCGGAATATGGCGGCAATGCCGCCGGCCACCACCGTGTCGTCGTTGATGTTGGTCGAGACCACGTCTTTAGGCGCCTTGGAAGCGGTGCGTCGCGCAGCCTTCTCCTGCTCCCGCTCCATGTCGTTGAGTTGGTCGTCGATGGCGCGCTCCTCGGCGTCATCTTCCTCATCAACCTCCACATCCTCGGGCTTCGCCTCGTCGAGCACATCGCTTAGCGGCAATTTGCCCATATTCTTCTTGATGGCACGTATCTGCCATATCACAAAGAGCAAGGCGATGGGCGGGAAAATGAGATTGACCACATTGTTAGGAATGAAGATAATGCGGAATATGATGATGACCAGGCCCAGGAGCACCATGGGCATATACACGCTGTAGCCGTGCCGCATCTGGTTGTAGCGCAGGCGCACCAGCAGCGAGAGCGTGATGGCCGTGAGCAGCCAGGCATACTCCACCAGAAGACCACTGGCCATGATGAAGAAACTGTTGTAGAGAAACGTCTTCACAATCTGGATGCTCACTGCAAAAAACAGGGCGCCCATCGATATGCCCACAAAGGGCTTGAGCATGCGCAGCTTCTTCCAGCGAATCTCGCGCTCGGCCTCGGTGGGAGCATTCTTGAGCCACTTGAGGCGGCGCAATCGCCGATAGGCGATGTTGATGACAAGCTGGCTCAGCCCGATAGCCACCAGCAGGTAGAAGATCACAAACACCACATAGCCCAGCACGACAGGGCCACGCCACTGCGAGTGCACCCGCCTATAGCCCGCGCCGTCGGAATACTTGTTGTCGATAGCCTGCTTGGCTTGCATCCAAGAGCGTCCGAAATGGCCGAGTATCTTGAAATAGTTTTGGCCAGCGTCCTGGAATATCTGCTGCTGGATGTCGCCATAGCGCTTCTTGGCATACTTGTCGAGCATAGACAAGTTGTAGCTCATGCGCACATAGGAAGTGCTGTCTTGCCTGATGTTCTGGCGTATCTTGAGCAAGTTGTTGCGCAAGGCTGTGGCATAGGTGATGCACATGGCGCGGTCGGCCCTCGACGCCGAGTCGAGCTCAAAGGGCGGCTTGCCTCCTGGCTTGGGGCCGCCATGCCCTGGGCCGCCATGAGGCCGCTTGCCACCACCATCCATGGGCTCGATCAAGGGCGGCGGCAAAATCTCCAAGCTGTAGAGCAGACCGTTGTAGCGTGCAATCTCGCCATCGATATTGATGTTGATTTTATAATAAGGACGTCGCTTGGTGTTGAACTCCTTGTAGAGCGAGGTTGCCTCGTTGCAGGCATAGGTGAGGTCAAACACATAGTCGCTCTGCTGGGAATAGAGCATCAAGCCTATCTGGTTGCTCTTCTTCATGTAGGAGAGCATCTGCTCGTGCTGGGCCTTGTTGCTCTGCTCCATCATGCTCATCATCTGTTTTTGCTTGAGGTAGGCCTGCTGCAGCTCCACACGCAGCACCGAGAGCGATTGCTGTAAATTCTTTTCCTGTAACACAGCCTGCGAGGGCACGCACATGGCCAGTGCAGCGAGAAGAATGAGAAATTTTTTCATAAGTTCGTGTTTTATAGTGCAAATGTAATGAAAAAACCGAAAAACGCTGCAAAAATTATACGAATGAAGGATTTCCCTATACAGAAAACAGGGAAAGGCTATGGAAAAGCATGAAGGACAAGGGTTACTGGTCGAGGCGGAACACGATGCGCAGGCGGCCATCTTGGTAGCGCGTGCTCGAGATGCGGAAGTGCCCTATCTGGCCCGTGTGCTCCACATGAGTGCCGGCACACAGGCACTCGTCGTAGTTGCCCACCCGCACGATGCGCACGGTGCTGGTGGCGCCATGGGGCAGGCGCGCGAGGTCGAAGCGACGGGCCACCTCGTTCTGGGTTGCATACTCATAGGTGACTGGCACGTCGGCGGCGATCACCTCGTTCACCTTGTCCTGCACAGCCTGCACCTCGGCGGCAGTGAGGGCGTGCGGGAAGTCGTAGTCGAGTTTCGACTTGGTGCGTTCCACGTGGGCATTGGCAGCGCGGGCGCAGCCAAACATTTTCACCATGGTGCCATTCAGGATGTGCTCGGCAGTGTGCATGGGCGGGAACTCCTGCTTGTGATGCTCGTTGAGTGCTGGTGTATCGGTCATGATTGCGTATTGTGAATTAATAGGATAGAAGTCATTGCTTGCCCACGGCGTGCAAGAGCACAGCCTTGAGGCGCGAGAGGCGCTCGCGCAGATACATGCGCACCACCGAGAGGCGACGGGCCTGGTAGTTGCCGCAATTGTAGCCCACGCAGTCGAGGCCGGCATTGCGTGCCATGTAGATTGCCCGCTCGTTGTGAAACTCCTGCGAGATGATGGTGAAGTGTCGCTGGCCATAGACCTTGCGGGCGCGGTCGATCGAGAGGAATGTGTTGTAGCCCTTGCCATCCTCGATGATCACGGCGGCAGGCACGCCGCGCTTCACGAGCTGGGCACGCATCATGGCAGGCTCATTGTAGCTGCCCGTGTGGTTGCCGCTGATGAGCACCGTGTCGATGCGGTGGGCGGCATAGAGCCGGGCGGCGCCATCGATGCGCCGGGCGAAGTAGGGATTGGGCTCGCCGTAGATGTTGACAGGGCCTGTGCCCAGCAGCAAGCCCACGCGGTTGCGCGGCACCGAGTAGACCTCGTCGTAGAGCCTCCCCATAGCCGCCGACTGCACTTTCCAGTCGCACCACATGATGGCGAAGAGCACAATAAGCAAAAAGGTGGCCAGCCATGAGGCAGCCACCTTGATGATATGTTTTGTTTTCACTTGCAATGCAGCGCGGAATTGATGTATCAATAGGTCTTCTTGCGGTTGAAGAAGTCCTGCATGTCGTCGTCGGTCTCGCCATAGACGGCAAAATACACCTTGCGGGCTTCCTTCTCGCCAAGAATCATCACCGTCATCTCGTCGTAGACCACGGCGCCGTCGCGCTTCACCACGCTCTGGCTTATCACATCCTTCACATGGAAGATGTCGTAGAGAATCTGGTACTCGTCGCTCACTTGTATCACCTGGAAAGCGGTGTCGGGAGTCGTGCCGTCGCCAGTGGCTTGTATCACCTCGTGCAGGCGCTTCACGCTGGCGCGCAGGCGCTGTGTAGCCTCGGGGTCGATGCCGTCGAAGTAGCTGGCATTGGCAGCCTTCTTGAGCAACAGCAGCGAGAACGGGTCACGCTCGAGAGCGTCGAGATACATGAAGTAGGCCACGCGGTAGTCGCGTATGCGATACAGCTGGTTGGCCGTCTTCACCAGCTCGGTCAGCGGCTTGTAGCCGGCAAAGGGGGTGGCATAGTAGGCTTGTGCGAGCTCTTGGGGTGTGAGTGTGTCGTCGCCAGTGGCAAAACGGCGCACCGTCTCGTCGTAGAGCGCGCGATTATTTTTGATGAAATTCTCGTGGGCAGTGTAGTCAATAGTTATTTTATCCATCGTTGTGGGAATAGTCTGTATTTAATGAGTGCAAAATTACACAATTATTTTCACAATTCACAATCCAATGCGTTACAATGCATTTATTTTTTGCGGTCATCCTTGGCGTCGGCAAATTTTCCCGGATACTGTATCACCTCGCGGGGGTGGCGATAGGCCCTAATGATGAGCCAGGCGCCAAGCACGACAAAGGGGATAGAGAGCACCTGGCCCATGTCCATCCCTATACTGGCACGCATGGCAATCTCCCATGGCTCCTGCACATTCTTGAGATACTCTATCACAAAGCGCGACAGGAAGATACCCACCATAAACACGCCGAAGATGAGCCCCGGGCGCTCCTGGTCGTTGCGCTTCCAGTACATCCACATGCACAAGCCAAACACGGCGAGGTAGCACAAGGCCTCATAGAGCTGCGTGGGGTGGCACGGCACGGTGAACACCGGCGGGGCGCCCTGCATCCACTCATTCACATTGTCGACAAAGCGGAAGCCCCAGGGCATCGACGTGGGACCGCCATATATCTCGTGATTGAACAGGTTGCCCAGGCGAATGAGGGCCGCCACAAAGCCCACTGGCACCACCAGCCGGTCGAGCGTCCACAGCATGGAGCGCTTGGTCACCCACCTGGAGTAGAGCCAAATGGCGATGAGGATGCCTATCACGCCGCCGTGGCTGGCCAGGCCGCCCTCCCATATCTTGGGAATCTCGCTCAAGTGGTGGCTGTAGTAGTCCCAGTCGTAGAAGAACACATGGCCCAGGCGCGAACCGATGATTGTGGCAATAATCACATAGAAAAACAGCGACGCCACCCAGCGCTCGGGAGTGCCCTCGCGGCGAAACTCGCGCCACACGATCTCGTAGCCCACCCAGAAGCCGATAGCAAACATGAGCCCGTACCAGCGCACGTGCACCAGGCCGCTATATATCTCAGGACTTGCAGTCCAAGTAATAAAATCAAGCATATCCAATTTTTTCTAACAATGTTGCAAAGATACTGAAAAATTGAGTAAGCAATGGCGACATTGCATAATTTTAAGCCCAATTTTAGGTAGATGACCGAAAATGGAGTAACTTTGCACGCGGGCAGTGACGGCTCTACCTGCCCCTCAACCAAAAGTCAAAATCGATGAGTATGGAAAATAATGAAGTGGAACAATGCTTCCAGCAACACAGGGAGAAAGAAATGATTGTGCGGCGCAAACTCGACCTGCTGCTGCGCACGGGATGCCTGCTCATGGAGAGCCGCGCCGACACGAGCCGCATCATGCGCAACATGAAGCGCACCGCCACCTTTCTGGGTCTGCCGTGGAAAAACCTGCACATCTATGTGAACTACAACATGCTCATAGTGAACCTGAGCGACGAGGAGCACTCCTTCTCCAAGTTCCAGCGTGTGGAGCGCCACGGCATCGACTTCGACGCCATCTCATTTATCTCCAAACTCTCCTACCGCGCTATTGCCAACGACTTCACGCTCGACGACTACGAGCATGAGCTCGACTTCATCGCCCACAAGCCGCGGCACTACAAGCGGTGGCAGGTGGCAGTGGGCGCGGGATTTGCCTGCGGCGGCTTCTGCATCCAGTTTGGCGCCGACTGGACGGCGTTTTTCTACTGCTCCATCGCAGCCATGATAGGCTTCTACATGAAGATGTGGCTCGACGGCAAGGGGTCGAACCAATACGTCAACATCGCCCTGGCGGCATTTGTCTCCACCTTGCTGGCCTGGCTCACGAGCTTCCTCACCGAGGAAGGCGCCATCGCCAACTGCCTGCCCCACTTCATGCTCACCGCCACGCCGTGGCATCCCATGATGGCCTGCGCCCTATTTATCGTGCCAGGAGTGCCTATCATCAACTTTGTGAGCGACATGCTCGACGGCTACATCCAGACGGGCATCACGCGAGCGGTCAACACGCTCATGATCATCTCGGCCATGGCATTTGGCATCGTGTTTGCCATCAAGATATGCGGCGTCGACAACTTTGCCGAGAACTTGAGCATGACGCCCCACCACAACTACTTCACCTTTGCGGCGGCAGCAGCCATTTCGGCCATGGGATTTTCCATGATATTCAACCTGCCGCGGCGCCTGCTGTGGGTGGTGGCCATAGGCGGCGTGATCGCCGTGTGCACCCGCAATTTTGTGAATCTAGGGCCCAGCAGCGGCAATGTGGGCCTCGACTGGGGCCTGGCCACCGGCAGCCTGATAGGCTCGGCGCTGGTGAGCATCATATGCACGCAAGCCATACACTGGTTCCACACGCCGCATCACTGCCTGTCGATACCCAGCGTGATACCCATGATACCGGGCGTGCTCATGTATCGCTCGCTCTTCGCCTTCATCCAGATGCACGGCGTGGTGGGCGAAGTAACCGTGGCCACCAACAATATGATTCAGGCCTCGCTCGTGATACTGTGCATCGCCATAGGCGTGGCCATTCCCAACATCTTCCTGCGCAAGATGGTGACCCCTCGCCGCAAGGAGCGCTTGCTCAAGCTCGAGGTTGAGCGTCGCAAGCGTCACGGCGAGATGGTAGACCTGCACGAACTCTAATCGAGGCCGCCCAGCTCGATGAGCAGTGGCTTGATTTGTCCCGAGAGAATGACGCGCGCGCCCAAGTCAACAATAGGGTCGAAGCGCTGCGGCAACTGGGCGTTGCGACCCATATCCTCGTCGAAGCCGCCACACAGACCGGGGCTCGTGGTATTGACGAGCACCTTGCTCACCGCGTTCACTTTTTTCACCGCCGCGGCCAAATTGGGATTGTCGCTGTTGCTGAAGTCCAGCTCCACTGCCACAGGCCGCTGAGAGAGCACCTCGTCGAGGCTGGCATAATCCTTGTCGACATCCACACGTGCCACATAGTTGAGACTGGTGTCATAATTGCTGCCGTAAAGGATGAGTTGATTTTGCCTGTCATGAGCCACAGCCTGCTGCTCCAGGGCACGAGCCGTGGCCGCATCGGGCACATTGGCGATGAGCAGCAAGTCGCTACCCACGCTGTCGAGTGCCGCGTCGAGCCGCTCACCCGAGCCCAGCAGCAGGGTGTCGTCGCGCAGTTTCACGTCGACGAGCGCCATGTGAGCGCCCTTCATCACAGCCTTTTCGAGCGACATGATGCTGCTGGCCGTGTTACCGTGATAGTCGCCATGATAAGCTGCCACCATCACATGAGAAAATGCCGTGTCGCGTAACTCACTCAGCAAGGAGTCGGCACCCAGCGGGCGATGCTGGGCAAAGAGCCACTCGCGCACGCCCTCAATGCCATAGGCCACCCGCCAGGTAATCATGTGGCTGCCGCCAGTGAAGTGGGTGACGTGTATGTTACCGCCCAAGCGCAGCATGTCGTTGACCTCGGCCTTGCGAGCCTGGGCCGTGGTGTAGAGCGGCCACTCGCGCTCGCGCACAGTGGCGCCGCCGGCCGTCCACACCTTCACAGCGGCAGCCACGCCGGCCGTCGACTTCTCATCGCCGTTGCACGAGAGCAGCCACAAGTTCTTCTTGGCAAGCGGAGCCACCTGGGTCGAGTCCCACTGCCCAGCCACCAGTATAGCCGATGCAAACAGGTCGGGGCGCTTGAGCATGAGCACATAGCTCGACATGCAGCCCATCGACTGCCCCGTGGTGTAGATGCGATTGGCATCGAGGCTGTATTGCACCTTCATGCTGTCGATGAGGTTGAGCAACGCGTCGAGGTCGGGCATGACGGTGAACTCATCGTCGACGGTGACCTCATCAAATTCCGGAGCCAGCACAAAGCAGGGATGCTGAGTCTGCCACTCGGGCGTGGCCCACACCGTGGCGCCGTTGCCTTGCAGCAGCGGGGTCTTCACATCGCCGCCCACGCAACTGGCGTCGTGCATAAAGAGCACGAGGGGATACTTGCGGCTTGTGTCGTAATTCTCAGGAATATACAGGTTGTAGCGCAGCGTGATGCCCGTGGCCGGGTCGACATAGGAGAACTGCTTGAAATCGTCGGCGACAAGAGTCCTCACCGAGTGCACCACGATAGGCGACTCGCTCGCAGCCACGACGCTGCCCCCAGCGGTCTTCACAGGCAACACCTGCGTGACAAGTGCCGTGTCGACCACATTGAGCTTGCCGCCACTCTTCTGCCCTGCTTTCACGCCGCCATTGCTCAAGCGAGCTTTAGGTCCTTGCCCTGGCTTGGGGGCTTGAGGACTATTATTTGTTTTCACAAGGCTCACCGTTGAGTTGAGCTTGATGAGCACGTCGCCGTTGGGGTCGGCTGTCACGCTGCCTATCTCACGACCGGCGACACGATAGGAACCCACCGAGAGCGAGCTGCCGTCGATTGGCTCGCCATAGTGGAGATTGATTGTAGTGATCTTGACACCATCGCCCTGCACCTCGCTCAGGGCATAAGAGGAAACCACCTGGTTGCCAGCGCTCATGCTTATCACAGCAAGCAGCGACAACACACTTGCAAAAATACCTTTCATAGCAACAAAAAGATGGAGTTTAATTTTAGTATTTTGCCATACTAAGGCCCCTGCCAGGGCCGGTGATTGATTACTGATGCAAAAATAGCCACTCAGGCTTGTTGAGCCAAAAAAAATCGACCAACGCCCAATTAGTCAAGACCAATCTCCAGCCAGCCCGCCTGTGGCCGCAAGCAGCCACACCTGCTACCCTATTATATAAAAAGACGCGAAAAAATGGTATCCTGGTTTGTTTTTTAGGCCATGGGAGTACTTTTTTGTATATTTGCACCCAAATATTTTTCAACAGTAAAAACCGAATTAACTTTAAGGCAAGAAAATGAAAAAAGTTCTGTTCAAAAGAATCAAATTTGGACTAATTATTGTAGCAGCATGCTGCGCGCTCATGCCGCAAGCCGCGCAGGCTGGAGGCAAGTTTGTGCCATTCAAGTACGGCAATTTCGACTCGTGGGTAGTGCGCGATGTGCACGAGTCGGCAGTGATAGGGGGCCACACCAAGACCCTCTACGAGATAGGACCCAATCAGACGATCAACGGCAACAAGCCCTATGTGAACCTGGGCGGCTCGCCATGGGGCACTAGCAACGTGATGGCCAAGGTGATGGGTGTGGTCAAGACCAACACCTCGGTGTTTCGCGACAAGCACGGCTCGGGCCACTGCGCCAAGCTGGTGACCCACATCGAGACGTGCAAAGTGCTGGGCATGATGAATATCAAGGTGCTTGCCGCCGGCAGCATCTTCCTGGGGTCGATGCAAGAGCCCATCACCAGCACCAAGGAGGGCGTGAAAGCCCTGCATCTGGGCGTGCCCTTCAACCTGCGTCCCAAGGCATTGCGATTTGACTACCGAGTGAGCGTGCCAGGGTCGGGCACACGCATACGCCAAAACGGATTTTCCAAGGCCACGACCGTGGCCGGCCCCGACTATTGCATCGCTGTGCTCTACTTGCAGAAGCGGCACGAGGATGCCAAGGGCAACATCACAGCCAAGCGCGTGGGCACCGTGGTGGTGAAATATGGCCGCTCGACCGCCGGGTGGGTCAATGGCGCCACCTATGCGATACACTACGGCAACATCACGGGCAAACCCTTCTACGACGCCTCGACCATGGGGCTGCACGCCAATGAGTATGCCCGCAACTCCCATGGCAAGACCGTGCTCGTGCGCGAGACTGGCTGGGCCAGTCCCGACGAGACGCCCACCCACATCGTGCTGCAGTTCTCATCGAGCCACGGCGGCGCCTATGTGGGCACCGTGGGCAACACATTCTGGGTCGACAACGTGGGACTTGTGTACTGATGGCCCGCACGCTGCTTCTACTGCTTGCCAGCCTGGCCGCGCTCAGTGCCACAGCCCAGGAGCAGCACGACTCTACAGCCGTGCCCAGGAGGCGCAACCTCGTGGGCCGGGTGCTCGGCTACTTCGCCGACGCCAACAAGGAGAAGAAAAACAAGCGTTTTGATTTCTCGGTCATAGGCGGCCCGCACTACAGCACCGATACCAAGCTGGGGCTGGGCCTTGTGGCCTCGGGTCTGTACCGCACCTGCCAAGCCGACAGCTTGCTGCCGCCGAGCAACGTGTCGATATTTAGCGACATTTCTACCGTGGGGTTCTACATGATAGGCCTGCGCGGCACCCACATCTTTCCCCACGACCGCCAGCGCATCGACTACACGCTATTCTTCTATTCCTTTCCCTCCTATTACTGGGGCATAGGTTACAACCGGGGCAACGACGACAGCAACAAGAGCAAAATGAACCGGTGGCAGACGCAGATGAGGGCAAGCTGGCTATTCAGGGCAAGCGGCAACCTCTATGCAGGCCCCACCATTGCCGTCGACTATATCACAGCTCACCACGTGCATCGGCCCGAGTTGCTCGAGGGGCAACGCAAGTCGACATTCAACGCCGGTGCGGGAGCCACGGTGCTCTACGACACCCGCGACAACCTCACGGCACCCAAGCGCGGCGTGTACTTGTGGCTGCAACAATTGTTCAGGCCGCGGTTTGCGGGCAACCACTACGCTTTCACCACCACCGACATGCGCACCTGCGGCTACCTGCCCCTGTGGAAAGGCGGCACTCTGGCACTCGACATGCGCATGCAGTTCAACTACGGCAACCCCTCGTGGGGCATGCTTGCACAGCTGGGCGGCAGCAACGCCATGCGTGGCTACTACGAGGGTCGCTACCGCGACAAGCACAAGGTGGAGACCCAGGTGGAGCTGCGCCAGCACGTGTGGCGGCGCAGCGGCATCACGGTGTGGGCAGGAGCCGGCACGGTCTTCGACAAGTTCAGTTCCATCGAGATGCGCCACGTGCTGCCCAACTGCGGAGTGGGCTACCGCTGGGAATTCAAGAAGAACGTGAACGTGCGGCTCGACTACGGCATAGGCAAGAAGGGGCAGTGCGGATTTATTTTCAACATCAACGAGGCCTTTTAGGGAACGGTGGCACACGCGCGTGCACACCTTTCTTTTAAAGCATAAAAAAACATCAACAATGAGCGACAAACTGCGATTCACACTTTCACCACGATTTCTGTTCATCTACACCATCGTCGTGCTGCTGGTGCCCAACGTCACCCTGTCGATTACCGAGGGCATGCCGCTGGCCGCCGCGATAGCCAATGTGCTCTTGCCTGGCAGCCTCTACATCCTGCTCATGTCGCTCTCGGGCAACACTGGCCGGCAGGTGTGGATACTCTTCCCGCTGGTGTTTTTTGCAGCCTTCCAGATGGTGCTCATCTACCTCTACGGCTCGGGAGTGATAAGCGTGGGCATGTTTCTCAACGTGGTCACGACCAACCCCGACGAGGCCATCGAGCTGCTCGACAACCTGTGGCCGGCCCTGGTCATCGTCTTTGTGCTCTACATTCCCCCGCTCGTCGTTGCCGCCATGCAGTGGGCACACCACACCCGGCTCGATGCTGCCCCCCGGCACCGCTGGCGCCGTGCCGCACTCTATGTCCTCGCGGCAAGCGCCGTTTTCACAGCCACGCTCTACATCGCCTACCCCAAGGGCGAGGAGAAGCAAGGCCGCTTTGAGTATCGGGTTGAAGACGACATGTATCCTATCAACGTGTTCTACAACTTGGGGCTGGCCGTGCACGAGAGCTACCAGTCGGCCCACTACCGGCAACGGGTGGCCCACTTCAAGTTTGGCGCCGTGGCAACCCACCCCGCCGACTCGGCCGAAGTGTATGTGCTCGTGGTGGGCGAGACGGCCCGCTCGCGCAATTTCCAGCTTTACGGCTACGACCGCCCCACCAATCCGCTGCTGTCGCGAGAGAAAAACTTGATTGTCTTCACCGGCGTACGCTCGCAGAGCAACACCACCCACCGCAGTGTGCCCATGCTGCTCACGGCTGCCACGGCCGACGACCACGACCGCCTGTACCACGAGAAAGGCATCTTGGCAGCCTTCGGCGAAGCCGGCTTCCACACGGCATTCTTCTCCAACCAGCTGCCCAACCACTCCTATATCGACTTCCTAGGCGAGGAGGCCCACGATGTGCTCTTCATCAAGAAGGGCAAGAAGGCCAGCGCCTTCTACGACGTGGAGCTGCTCCCCTATGTGAAACGCGAACTGGTCCAAGGGCACCGCAAGCTGTTTGTTGTGCTGCACATGTACGGGTCGCACTTCAGCTACCGCGACCGCTATGCGCGTGCCCGCGCGGTGTTCCTGCCCGACGGCCCAGCCGAGGCCGAGGCCAATAACCGCCCACGGCTCATCAACGCCTACGACAACACCATCGTCGAGACCGACTATATCCTGGCCCGCCTCATCGACATGCTGCGCAGCGAGCACTGCGCCGCCGCACTGCTCTACACTTCGGACCACGGCGAGAACATCTTCGACGACAAGCGCGAGCTCTTCTTGCACGCCGGGCCCAAGCCTTCGGAATATGACACCGACGTGCCCCTGCTCATCTGGACCTCGGCGGCCTATGACAGGCAGCACCCTGCCATCACGGGCAACCTGCGCCGCAACCGCCACAAGGGCGTGGAGTCGAACGCCTCGGTGTTCCCCACCATGCTCTCGATAGCCGGCATCAAGGCTGGGGCGCGTGTCGACAGCCTCTCGCTCACCAACCCGGCCTACCACCTGGGCGTGCGCTACTACCTGAACGACCACAACCACGGCGTGCCCCTCTCGGCCTGGGGCATCAAGTGACTCTCAAAATAAAACATTCACAACAATAACAAGGCTATAAATTAGGAATTTTTATTTATTTGGCGTAAATTTGGAGCGATTGTAAACACGAGGACTCTTCATCCTTAAAAAACCTAAAATCCGCAAGAAGCGCCGATAATGCCAAAATCCTCTATAAAGTCGCTGCTTTGCAATATTTGGGTACAGACGTCCTCAAAATGAGCATGATACCAAAGGAAAAGTGCACTCCTCCCCCTTACCCCACAAAGCAACAAGGGGCGCAAGTGCTGTCAGCCAACGAATGATAGGCATCAGTAAAAATCATCTTTAAACACACTGGCGTATGCTTTGTTCTCCGAATAGATATTCAGGACATATTGTCTGGCGGTCTTCACCCATTTGGCCGGTACCGTGACAAAGCGGAAGA
>OMUK01000090.1 GCA_900314215.1 uncultured Prevotellaceae bacterium | reverse complement strand
GTACTTCTTGTGAATAAACCATTTTCAGTTCGTTTTTAAATAGTACTATTAAGTTATACTGTATCTTATGTGAATTAGTTGAATCTTGCCAAAACCTGGCCCCCTGGCAGGGGCTGCTTTCTGATGTGTAAAGTTACGAAGAAATGCGCTATCTCAGGCTATTGCGGGCGATAATTTAATATTTTTTAGAGTTATGGCGCAGGGGGGGGCGGCCAGGACTGCAGCCTTGCCGCCGCTGGGTGGAATTGTCCACCGGGGTGGAAATGTGTGTGCGAGTGGTGGTGGGTCACCTTTTGCGGGTGTAGGCGGCCACAGGCTTGCCGCCGGTCAGGAGTATCAGGCTGTCGGGCCTGATGAAGCGGTAGGCATAGCGCATGGTGTCGAGCACGGTGGTGTCGCGCTGTGCCACGCTGGCGATGAGGGTGATGCTGTCGGGCTTCTCGGTCGCTTGCCACCACGTGTAGCTCATTTTGGGCAGGTTCACGCTCACGGCTTTGCCGCCATCGAGCAGTGTGAAGCCTTCAACAGTATCTTTAAGTGCCGTGGGCCTAACCCATGTGCCACACAGGGTTGACGTGTCTTGTATCGTCTGTGCTATGGTGTCGGCCACGCTGGCTTGTCCGCTCTTGGCGCTGCCGCCGTTGCATGCCGTGGCCATTGCCACGAGTGCTGTGAGCAGTATTGTGACTAAATGCTTCATTGTGCTTGAGTGATGTTAGTTTCGTTTTGACAACGCTAAATTAAGCACTCTTGGCCACATGTGCAACACTTTGTGGCGTGATTTACCACAAGCTGTATTGAAAACCGCGGTGTGGCGCGGCGCTGTATTGCGAGCTCGGGCTTGTGCCAAGGGTGGGGCGGCGTTGCGAGGCGAGTGCCATGGTCATGGTCCAGCCTTGCGTCTTGTTTCTTATCGTGAGCTTTGCAAGCCCAAAGAACTTGCCTCCCAGGGCAATCAGCATCTTGGCTACCTCTTGCACGCTGTTGAAGTTGCTCTTGCACACGGTTGCCAGTATGCGGCCGTTGGCCTCCATTGTTGCAATCACTTGGTCGGTCTTTGATAACTTGTTGGTGTTCATAATTGTGCCTCCTTATCTTTTTCTGGTTACAAAAGTAGGATATGTGAGTGCCACAATTGTTCACATTAATTTAAAAGAATGTTAAAATCACTTTTCCTTCTTGACTGCGCTCGGGCCTGCAATATCCCGGCGGCCAGCCTCTTGCAAATAGGAGACCACGCCACCTGGCCAGTTCAGGTCGGTAGCATATAAACAGAAATGGCCAACCTTGCTGGCTCGCCACAATGTGTGTAAAAAGGGGAAAATTTTGAGCGGTAGACGGGGCTCGAACCCGCGACCTGCGGCTTGGGAAGCCGCCGCTCTACCAACTGAGCTACTACCGCGTGGTGCCGAAATCAATTGCGCTTAATACCGGTCGCTTTTGGCAGGATTCTTCTGCTTTATCGAGAGCACGCTGTCGCCTATCTCGGGGTCGTCGCTGTGGACGTAGGTCACCACCATGGTGTCGCCTTCCTCCCACGTGTCGGCATTGCTGGGATTGATGTCGGGGTAGGAGAACTCGTGCTCTCTGCCCTGGGCGTCTTCCAGCTCTATGCTCGAGTGGGCTCCGCCTATTGCCACGCCCGTGAGTGTGTCCACCTTCTGGGCATTTGCTTGGCCGGCGCCTGCCGACGACGCTTCGCTTGCCTCGCTCTCGGTGCTTGCGCTGGGCTCGGCCTCGCCCCCCATCTTGCCACTCTCATTGTTGCAGCCCGCAAGAGCCACAATACCGAGTGCCAGCAGGGCGGCACATGTCACACGCAAGAGTCCTTTCATCGCTTAGCTTCTTTTTCTTAAACGCTGTGCAAAAGTAATGTTTTTTGCCGAATGTAGCAACACCTATACACAAAAAACAAGCGGCAATCACACGTTGACTGCCGCTTGCAATATGATTTTGTGGTATAATCTGCTTGGTTGAGATTACTTCTGCTCACCCTTCTCGAGCTTGGCCTTGAGCTCAGCCAGCTGGCTGATGTCGCCCAGAGTGGTCTTCTCGAGGTTGTTGTTGATCACGGGCTCTTCCTCGCGACGGTTGCTTCTATGCGACTTGCGGTTCTCATCTTTGAGCTTGTCCTCATAGATGCGGCTGTGCGAGAGGATGATGCGCTTGGCGTCCTTGTTAAACTCGATCACCTTGAATGGCAGTTTCTCGTCCTTCTTGGCTTGAGTGCCGTCTTCCTTCACCAGGTGCTTGGGAGTAGCAAAGCCCTCAACGCCGTAGGGCAGGCTCACCACTGCGCCCTTGTCGAGCATCTCGGTGATGGTACCCTCGTGGATGCTGCCCACCTTGAAGATGGTCTCAAACACGTCCCAAGGATTGTCCTCGAGCTGCTTGTGGCTCAGGCTCAGGCGACGGTTCTCCTTGTCTATCCCGAGCACAACCACGTCGATGTCGGCACCAATCTGAGTGAACTCGCTGGGGTGCTTGATCTTCTTGGTCCAGCTCAGGTCGCTGATGTGAATCAGGCCGTCGACACCCTCCTCGAGCTCAACAAACACGCCGAAGTTGGTGAAGTTGCGCACCTTGGCAGTGTGCTTGCTGCCCACAGGATATTTCTCCTCGATATTCTCCCATGGATCGGGCTTGAGTTGCTTGATGCCGAGCGACATCTTGCGCTCCTCGCGGTCGAGGGTGAGGATTTGTGCCTCTACCTCGTCGCCCACCTTCATGAAGTCTTGGGCGCTGCGCAGGTGCTGCGACCAGCTCATCTCGCTCACGTGGATCAGACCCTCTACACCAGGAGCAATCTCTACAAATGCGCCATAGTCGGTCATCACCACTACCTTGCCCTTCACGCGGTCGCCCACCTTCAGGTTTGGATCGAGCTTGTCCCATGGGTGTGGTTGCAGTTGCTTAAGACCAAGTGCGATGCGCTTCTTCTCCTCGTCGAAGTCGAGAATCACAACGTTGAGTTTCTGGTCGGGCTCCACAATGTCGGCTGGATTGTTCACGCGGCCCCAAGAGAGGTCGGTGATGTGAATCAGGCCGTCTACGCCGCCCAGGTCGATAAATACACCATAGGGGGTGATGTTCTTGACGGTGCCTTCCAGCACTTGGCCCTTCTCGAGGTGAGAGATGATCTCCTTGCGTTGCTGCTCGAGCTCGGCCTCGATGAGTGCCTTGTGTGATACCACAACATTCTTGAACTCTTGATTGATCTTAACAACCTTGAATTCCATCGTTTTACCAACGAATACATCATAGTCACGTATCGGCTTCACGTCGATTTGGCTGCCAGGCAGGAATGCCTCGATGCCAAACACGTCGACGATCATGCCGCCCTTGGTGCGGCACTTGATGTAACCAGTGATGACTTCGTCGTTAGCAAGCGCTTGATTAACGCGTTCCCAGCTCTTGGCTGCACGGGCTTTCTTGTGCGAGAGCACGAGCTGACCCTTGCGGTCTTCCTGCGACTCAACATAGACTTCTACAGTGTCGCCTACCTTGAGATCGGGGTTGTAGCGGAATTCGTTGTAGGGAATGATGCCGTCCGACTTAGCACCGATGTTAACCACTACCTCACGCTTGTTGATTGAGATAACGGTACCTTCGGTCACTTCGTGGTCCTTGAAAGAACCAAGCGATTTGTCGTAGGTTTTTTCCAGTTCTTCGCGATTTTTTTCGCCTTGAGTGTCGCCTTTTTCAAAGGCTTCCCAATCGAAATCCTCGATTGGAGAATTTTTTAATTCTTCGCTCATTTAAAATAGTTAATAAAATTAGTTAATTATGTTTGGCAGATTCGTTCCCGCCAAACTGACTGCAAAGATACTCATTATTTTTGAGTTAGCAATGTTTTTCTCAATTATTTAAGCTGATTGCGGGCAAAAAATCATTGTGCAAAATGCCTGCCGCTTGCTAAAAGGGAATAAACACAAAGGCGGCGGCGTCCCACAGGGCGTGCGAGATGATGAGCGCCGTCAAGTTCTTGGGCCATATGCGGTAAAGTAGTCCCCAGAAGCCGCCCGCCACCATGGCCGCCATGATGAGCATGAAGTTGAGCGAGCTCACGTGCACCAGCGTGTAGCACGCGGTGGCCACGACCATGCCCACGGTTGGGCTCCAGCGCTGGCTCATGGTGCGCTGCACAAATCCGCGCCAGAATATCTCCTCGGCCGGCCCTATGATGAAGAGCAGCAGGATGCCTATCACCGTGGGGTTGCTCCCGGCCTTCATGCTGTAGATGAGGTCGACCTCGCTGCGGGCAAAGCTGAACATGAGCTGCGACAGCTTGTCGCCCACCCAAAACACGCCCCACAGCACTGCGGCCAGGACGATGCCCAGGGCCACCTGGCCCACACCTAGGTGCAGTTGCTCCCTCCACTTGGGCGATGCCCAGAATGTGTAGCTGGTGAGCACCACTGCCGATGTGGTCATGGCGTACCAGAAGTTGAGCCGTGGCCCAGTGATGGGGGAGAACATGATAAACCACAGGACGAAGGCCACTGCCACGCCTGCCCAGGTTTTCTTGAGTGATATGTCGCTGTCGTGCATGATCGGTTGGTTTATTATATTATTTATAGGAGTGCTCCTGCCACAAAGCCCAGAGCGTAGGTGATGCCAAAGAGCATCTGGAACTGTGCCGTGGCTTGGTCGAGCCGCGCGATGCCGCCCTGCAAGGCATGGCTGCTCAGCATGGTTTTCACGTTCTTGATAGCCAGGGGCAGCGTGAGCAGGGTGAGCAGCAACCACGGCGTGAGGTGGCAGAGGGTGATGAATGTCACCACGAGCAAGTAGGGCAGCAGTATCTCGCCGGCATATATCCATTGCGAGCGGCGGCCGCCCACCACACCGCTCAGCGTTACGCAATCGGCCCCCAGGTCGTTGGCTATGTCGCGGGTGTTGTTGCTGTGCAGTATGGCCACGATGTGCAGGGCATAGGGCAGGCAATAGAGCATCATCTCAACGTGATAGGTGCCTGTGCCCACATAGCCCGTGCCCAGCGACGGGAGCAATCCGAAGCAAGTGAGCACATAGATGTCGCCCAGCGTGTTGGTCTTGCACAGCGGGTATAGGAGCGAGAGCACTAGCCCCAAGGCTCCTATCCACCACGCCGATATCGAGCTGCGCCACAGCAGCACCAGGCCTATGAGGCAGCCCACGCATAGCAGGGCAATGCCCAGCCGCAATATCTCGCGGGGCTTAAACAGACCCGAGTGCAGCCACGTCACGCCATTCACGCAGTCGGGGCCGTCGATGCCGTGGGTGAAGTCGTAGTAGTCGCTCACGAGGTTGCCGCCGGCGTGCACAATCACCAGCAGTGGCAGGCACAGCAGCACATTGATCCAGTCGATTGCCGATATGTTGCCTTGCATCGTTGCGAGGTATAGCAGATAGGCGGCTGGCACGATGATGCCTATTGTCGAGGTCGTGAACGACCAGGGCCGCGTGGTTATCACCCAGTCTTTGAGGGTGCGATGTCTTGTTTCTGTCATTTTCAGTCTTGTTATTGATAAGCGCTCGGTTTCAGCGGCGGCAAAATTCCACAAATTTGCAATACTGGCACGGCGGGTTCGACTGATTCTCGTCGCACTGCCTGAATGGCTTGTCGAGATTGAAGAAGTCGCCCATGAGCGTGTCCATTTGGTTCACAAAGTCCACATTGAGCTCGTCTTGTCGATAGTCGACCACCTCATCATTGGCGCGCCCTCGGCCCGTGCTGTGTTTCACGCCCGAGTCGTCCATTTTCTTGATTTTATAGATCACTGGCTGTATCTGTTGCTCGCCAGGGTACTCCTGGTTATAGGCATTGCAGTAGATATAGAGCTGCATGATGGCCAGCTTTCTTGGATTTTTGGGGCTAAAGAGGCTCGACACGTCGCCAAATGCCGTGTCGTCGTTGCCCGTTTTATAGTCGATGATTCTCAACGGGCCATCGCCGCCCACCTTGTCGACGCGGTCGATGCGGTAGGTGAAGTTGAATTTGTGCTCAGCATCTGGCATATCTAAATACAAGTCGTGCTGTTGCTCGCACTCAAAAATCTCGAAGTGATTGGCACCTTTTTCTTTGAGTAATCTGATGTCGTAGTTGAGCACATTTTCCACAAAGATGCGCATGGCGTCCTTCACCATGTAGGCATCGCCCGTGAGCTCGTCGTTGAGTTGCTCGTCGGGCTTGTGCAGATATATTTTGTTGGTGTTTCGCGTGATGTTGCGCTCCAGCTCATTTTTCTTGTAATTCTCAATAGCCTTAGTTGTCACAATGTAGTGGCCATTCTCGGTCTTGGCAGCATTGTCGGGATAGTACAGCTGCTGCAAGGTGTCGTGCACGATGCTGCCAAAGGTGGCCGCATCTATAAATTCAGAGTCGTTGTTTTCCTCGTTGAGTCCCTCGATGTGATGCAGGTAGAACTTGAGAGGGCAGCGTATCAGTTCCTTGATGCTGCTTGCCGAGAATTTGCGATCTCCTTCCTCAGAGCTGTATTCATTGATGACCGTGGCAACATCCTCGTTCTTTTTGATTTCAATTTTCAGGCTGCTCGAGGGCTTGATCGAGGTGGTGAGCTGCTTGAAGTGAATGTTCACATGATACAGCTTCTCGAGCTGGGTGATGAAGCGGGAGTATTCGCCCGAGCCCACTGCCTTGTCGCTTGTGTCGTAGAGCAGATACACGTTTTCGGCCCGGCTCATGAGGCGATAGAAATAGTAGGCTGTCATCGACTCCTGGTGCTCGGTGGTCGACATGTTGAATGCCCGGCGTAGGTTCACTGGTATGAAACTGCTTGTGAAGAACTTGCGCGGAAATATGCGCTCGTTCATCGAGAGCATCACCAGGTTTTTGAAGTCGAGGCATCGGGTCTCGAGCATGCCCATCACCTGCAATCCTGCCAGTGGCTCGCCTTCAAATGGGATGGTATACATGCCCGTGAGGCGGTCGATAAGGTAGAATATGGAGTATTCACACATGGGTATTCCATATTGCTCGATTGCACCTTGCACCTCGTTGAGCACGTCGATATACTGGGCAATAAATGCCGATTGCAGGCTCATGGGCTTGCTCTCGGCGTTCTCGTCGTCGACTGCGGGCTGGGCGGCCTCGCCAGAGAGCTCGTCGACTTTTTTTACAAATGTCTTGAGGTGCTCAATATAGTTGATGGCGGCCGCTTGGTCGTCATGTTCACTTATGGTCTTAAACAGGTCGCAGTAGCTGTAGCCGTCGAAGAACGACTCGGGGATGTTGTAGATATTCTTGTTGTCGATCTCGCTGATGGCTTTGGTCACCTCGCTGCCAAAGAGCGACTTGACGACGGGGTGGGAGAGCACGCACTTCACGTCGTCGCGGAAGAATGTGTACTCTTCTTCGCCTTTTTTGCGCCAGGCCTGGCTGTGCATCTTGGCCACGATGTGCATGAGCGACACGATGTCGCTCTCGCGCAGCGGGTAGCCCAGCGTGACGTTGATTTTGGGCACTCGGCTGCTCACCGAGTTGAGCAACGGTTGCAGCAGGCTCTCGTCGGGCAGCACGATGGCTGTGTCGATGGCGTTGTTCACATTGGTGATCATGTGCTCATCGATGAGCCGGTCTACCACATTGAAGGCATATTTAGCTTGGCCCACGTTGGAGGGCACCCCAATGGCCGTGATGCTGGGCCAGCCAGTTGCCGGCTCTGGCATGATTGCGCTGGGAAACGCTTTCACATAGTGGCTCATAAACAGGGTTGCCTTGTTGGCTTCGTCGGCAAAAGCCGGCGAGGCATAGTCCCAGCAAAACTCGGCCATGCCTTTTTCCTTGAGGCTCTTGAAGATGCCCAGCTCGCTATTCGACAGCATGTTGAAGCCCACCATCACATATCGGTCGTATTCAAAGTCGGCTTGTGCCATCTCTTTGATTTTGTCGAGGGCTTTTTTCAGCGACTTGCCGTTGTAGGAGAGCCCTTGCCCTTCGAGCTGCTTGTTGAATACCACGTAGAGCGGATACAACTGCTGCCACAGCTCCAGGTATCGGGCTTGCACTTCATCGCCCTCGCCGGGCTTGGCAAAGGTTTTCCAAAACACATCCTCGTCGGTCTCGTCGAGGCGCACCTTGAAGAATTGCTCCACGAGTTGCTTGAGCTCGGGTGTCATGTAGTCGGTTGCGATCTCGCGCAGCTCGCGGGTGTTGCGAAACACGGCCTCGGGGTTGGCCAGATACATGTCGACGTCGTTGTAGTCGCTCAATATGATGTTGCCCCAAAACAGGAACCGGTCAAACTCGTACTCGTCGTCGTGACTTATGGTCTTGTAGGCATTGTAGAGCGTGAATATCAACTCGATGGGCGTGGCTTGAAGGTCGCCCGTGATATCGGCCACAAAGTCGGTGATGGTGCACACCTGGGGCGAGAGCTCGGTCTTGCGTCCGGGTTGCAGGTTTTGGTTGCTTGCAATGCTTTGAGCCAAGTAGTTGTTGAAAAACTGGGTGCTGCGGCGGTTGGGAAACACAAAGCAATAGTTGCTCAGGTCCACGCCTTGTGCCGTGTAGTGCTCGGCCACTTGCTGCAAGAATGGTGTATTTTTCCTTTCTTTTGTCATGATGATATTGATGATTTAAAATGATTGATTGTGATATTGTTATACTTTAATGAGTATCGTGATTTTAATAGCCAGGTCGAAAAGCACAATTTTGGCGTTGCCGTTCATGCGTATGTCTTTCTCGGCTTGGCCAAACTCGCCAAACATGCGCTCCACGTTGCCCTCGTTGATATAGGGGGCAAACCGGGTGCTGAACTGCTGCTCCTCGCGGGTCTCGTAGTTGAGCTCGGGGTTGTGCAGGTTGTAGATGAAGTTCTCGCGCACCATGCGGGCGCAGTAGCCCAGGAAGCGGCGCGTCTTCTCGCGCTTGTAGTCGGCGATGTGCTCGCTCCAGGCTTTGAGCGACTTCAGGTCGCGCATGTAGGCCAGGCGCATGAGTTTCACAAAGTCGGCGTGGAACTGCTTGGTCTCGCTGTCGAGCTGCATGTTGCGCTCGGCTTGCACCACGTTGCCGTCGGCCGGCGCTGCCACTGCCATGGCGTCTTGATAGTCGACCTGATATTTTGTGGCGATATAGCTGGCAATCTCCTGGGTCGAGGGCTTCTTGAGCTCGATGCGCTGGCAACGGGAGTAGATGGTGGGCAATATGCTCTGAGCGTCGTCGCTCACCAGCAGGAAGATGCAGTCGGGGGCAGGTTCCTCGATCATCTTGAGCAGCTTGTTGGCGCAGGCCTCGTTCATCTTCTCGGGCAGCCACATGATGAGCACCTTGTAGCGCGAGGTGTAGGCGGCAAAGTTCATCTCGCGTATGATTTTGTCACTCTCACTCTGGTAGATGATGGGCTGCGCGTTGTCCTTGCCGAGCAAGCTCACCCACTTCTGGTAATCTTCCACGGTGTCGTCGGTCAGGAATTTCTTCCACGCCTCGAGCCACTCGTCGCTCGTGGGGCCTTTGTCGTTGCTGTCTTTCTTCACCACGGGATAGGAGAAGAAGGTGTCGGCATGGTTGAAGCTCTGGTGCTGCAGGCACGAGGGGCACTGGCCGCAGGGCTCGCCATCGGGCGTGCGGCTGGTGCAGTGAATGTATTGGGCCGTGGCCTGTGCCAGGGCCAACTTGGGCACACCGGCAGGGCCGTGCAGGAGCAGGGCATGGGGGAAACGGTCCTCGTCGACCATGCGCCTGATGCGGTCGATTGCCTCGGCATTGCCTATTACGTCGCTGAATTTCATGATTACAAAGATAGCTAAAGTTTGGCGCTTTTCCACAATTTTTCGTTTCAAAGTTTCGGGCACCTATCGTGGCGGCATAGCTCCCTCGTGAAAAAGGCAAAGAGCCATGCCCCTCTCTATGTGTGGGGCACAGCTCTTTGCAATATTTTGGTTTATGATGGATTTCGCTCTCGTTAATCCTCTTCGGCCTTGCTTGCCTCGTATTCTGCAAGCAGCTTGCTCTGCACGTCGCCAGGCACGAGCTCGTAGCTGGCAAACTTCATGGTGAATGAAGCGCGGCCGCCGGTGATTGAGCTCAGAGCGGTCGAGTAGCTCGACATCTCCTTCAGTGGCACCTTGGCGTTGATCTTCTGCAAGCCATTGGCTTCCTCCATGCCCATGATGATGGCACGGCGGCCCTGCAGGTCGCTCATCACGTCGCCCATGCACTCCGATGGCATCAGCACCTCTACGTCGTAGACTGGCTCGAGCACCTTAGGATTGGCATTCTTGAAGGCCTCGCTGAAGGCGTGGCGGGCTGCCAGGCGGAACGAGATTTCGTTACTGTCGACTGGGTGCATCTTGCCGTCGTAGATGCACACGCGCACGTCGCGGGCATAGCTGCCAGTGAGTGGGCCCTCGGTCATGCGGTCCATGATACCTTTCACGATGGCGGGGATGAAGCGGGCATCGATTGCACCGCCCACGATGCAGTTGTAGACGATGAGCTTGCCGCCCCATTCCAGCGGTATCTCTTGCTTGTCGCGCACGTTCATCTTGAATTCCTGGTTGCCAAACTTGTAGGTGTCGGGCTCGGGCATGCCTTCCTTGTAAGGCTCCACAATCAGGTGCACCTCGCCAAATTGGCCCGAACCGCCCGACTGCTTCTTGTGGCGATAGTCGGCGCGTGCAGCCTTGGTGATGGTCTCGCGATATGGAATCTTGGGCTCGTCGTAGATGACCTTCAGCTTCTCGTTGTTCTCGATGCGCCACTTCAGGGTGCGCAGGTGGAACTCGCCTTGGCCCGAAACGATGGTTTGCTTCAGTTCCTTGGATTGCTCAATCACCCATGTTGGGTCTTCCTCGTGCATGCGGTTGAGCACGGCACCCAGCTTCTCAATCTCGCTCTCGTTCTCGGGGCGTATTGCGCGTTGATACTTGGGAGCAGGATACTTGATGAAGTCGAAGGTCCAGTCCACACCCTTGTCGTTGAGGGTGTTGCCCGTGCGGGCGTCTTTCAGCTTCACGGCTGCGCCTATGTCGCCAGCCTGAATCTCGTCGACTGGCGTCTTGATTTGGCCGCACACGGCCGAAATCTGTGCCAAGCGCTCCTTGGAGCCGCGGTTTTGGTTGTTGAGGTCTTGTCCGGCGTGCAGTGTGCCCGACATCACCTTGAAATATGATACTTCGCCAATGTGTGGCTCAACGGTGGTCTTGAAGAAGAAGAGGCTGAGCGGGCCGTTGGCATCGGGCTTCACTTCCTCGCCGGCTGTATTCTTGGGGGCTGGCATCTCGTTGACAAATGGCACCACGTTGCCCAGGAATTCCATCATGCGGCGCACGCCCATGTCCTTGAGGGCGCTCACGCAGAACACGGGGCAGATGCTGCGGTCGATCAAGCCCTTGCGTATGCCTTCACGCATCTCGTCTTCCGAGAGGGCGCCTTGCTCAAAGAATTTGTCCATGAGCGACTCGTCGTTCTCGGCCGCCATCTCCACCAGGGCCTGGTTCATCTCTGTGGCCCTGTCGAGATATTCGGGAGCAATATCGCTCACTGTGGGTGTGCCGCCATCGGGGCCCCAGGTGAGCTGCTTCATGATGAGCACGTCGACTACCGAGTTGAAGCCAGCGCCTGTGCTTGTTGGGAATTGGATGGGGATAACCTTGTTGCCAAATGCCTCCTTGAGCTGGTTGATCACGTTGTCGTAGTCCACATTCTCGGCGTCCATCTTGTTGAGAGCAAAGACGATGGGCTTCTTGATGCTGGCTGCAGTGCGATATATGTTTTGCGTGCCCACTTCCACGCCATACTGGCTGTTGACCACGATCACACCGCAATCGGTCACGTTGAGTGCCGTCACCGCGTTGCCCACAAAGTCGTCCATGCCTGGGCAGTCAAACACGTTGAGCTTCTTGTTGTTGAACTCGGCGTAGAATACTGTCGAAAACACAGAATACCCATATTCCTTCTCTACAGGGAAATAGTCGCACACGGTGTTGCCATTCTCCACGGTGCCGCGGCGGTTGATTACTCCACACTCGTAAAGCATAGCTTCGGCGAGTGTGGTTTTCCCGGAGCCTTTGCTACCTAGAAGCGAGATGTTTTTAATCTCATTCGTTTTATAAACCTTCATGTATTAGTGAATTTTGATGTGTTAATGTACAAAAATGTTAGTTAACTTGTGAATTGGCCATTTTGCCCAGATTGCTCCAGTCTCAGCCTTTTCGCCCACAAATTTAATACAAATCGGTAAATAATCTATTGTTTTCGCAAAAAAAACACGTTTGTTTGCTATTTTTAAAGCGCGTTTGCTTCTTTTGGTGTACTTTTGTGTGTGATTTAGCTATGGCGGGACTTTACATTCACATTCCTTTTTGCGCTTCCAAGTGCATCTATTGCGACTTCTACTCGATGCCGGGCCATCTCGACGAGGCTAGCCGCTACGTGAGCGCGCTGGTGGCCGAGGCCCGCTTGCGGCGGAGCGAGTTGCACGAGCCCGTGACCACGCTCTATGTGGGGGGCGGCACGCCGTCGCTCTTGTCGCTCGACTGGGTGGGCGCGCTCGTGAGCGGCCTCTCTCGGGTCTTCGACTTGAGCGGGGTCGAGGAGTTCACCGTCGAGGTCAATCCCGACGACGTGACCGCTGCCTATATCGCCGGCCTCAAGGCGCTGGGGGTGAACCGCGTGAGCATGGGCGTGCAGAGCTTCAACGACGCCGAGTTGCGACTCATCAATCGCCGCCACACCGCCCGCCAGGCCGTCGACGCGGTGCACGCCATTCATGCGGCAGGCATCCACAACATCAGCATCGATTTGATTTATGGCATTCCTGGCCAGTCGCTTGCCTCGTGGCGCAAGAGCGTGCGGCAGGCTGTGGCCCTGGGCGTGCAGCACATTTCGGCCTATAGCCTCATGTATGAGCCGGGCACCCGCCTGTGGGTGATGCGTGAGCAGGGCAAGGTGACCGAGGTCGACGACGACACCGTCGTGGCCATGTATCAGGCTCTGTGCCAGCTGTTGCACCGTGCTGGCTACTGCCACTACGAGATTTCCAACTTCGCCTTGCCTGGCTACTATTCCCGCCACAACTCCAGCTACTGGGACCTCACGCCCTATCTTGGGCTGGGCGCCGCCGCCCACAGCTACGACGGCCAGTTGCGCCGCCACAATCCTGCCCGCCTCAAGTCCTATCTCGACAGCATCGAGGCTGGCAAGTGCTGCTTCGAGGCCGAGCAGGAGCAGCCGTGGGAGCGATACGACGAGTATGTGATGTTGCGCTTGCGCACGGCTGCCGGCCTCGACCTCGGCCTTCTGCGTCAGCGCTTCGGCACCGCCTTTGCCAGCTACTTCCACAGCCACGCCGCCCCGCTGCTGGGCAGCTCGCTCTGTCTCGACGATGGCCGCTACCACATCCCCGAGGATCATGTGATGATGACCGACGCCATCACCCGCGACCTGCTGTGGGACCAGGACTGATGCCTGCGCCCTTCAATCGTCCCTATTTCCCTTTTTTATCGTGAACGAAACCTGCGGTTCGTCGATTTTTTTGCACGGTTTTTCTCTAAAAAATCAACTGTTAATCTAAAATCCCAATTTTTTTTAAAAAATCTTTCTTGGAAATTTTGCTTTTTCACATTTGATTGTTAATTTTGCATCTGAATGTTAAAACCGCTGTATATCGGGCGCCTTTTTTCGACACCTTATATATTATAGCAGGTTCTTAAACGTTTAATTTGTTGAAATCAAGTTTGTTTTAGCACAAATATTGAGGCGATATGAAAAAATCCACTATATGGCTACTTACGGTTGTGATGGCTGGCACTATCATGGGTTTGCTCTTTGTGCAGATTATGTACATGGAGAACATGATAAAGATGCGCAACGACCAATTTAGCGAGACGGTGAAACGCTGTCTCTACGACGTGTCATCCTCGCTTGAGCAAGACGAGACGCGCTACTATCTCGACCGCGACATCAGCGAGAGCGAGGCGTCGATGTTCTCGTCGGGCTCCACCCAGGGGCAGGCATCGTCCGACTTCGGCTCGAGCTCTGAATTCAGCATCGACAGCAACACCACTCCCCAGCTGGGCAGCACCCGGCTCAACGTGACCACTGCTGCCAGCGCGAGTGCCGACCACAAGTCGTTCGACTTCGACGCGCAATACAAGAAGAAGCAAAACATCCTCAAGGGCCAGTACCTCTACCAGAAGGGCCTGCTCAACGAGGTGATACTCTCCATCCTCAACTCGGCCAGCGACCGCCCCATCAGCGAGCGTGCCGACTCGGCCACCGTCAACAGCTACCTGCGCCAGGACCTGCAGAGCAATGGGCTCAAGTTGCGATATGAGTTTGCCGTGGTGAGCCCCACTAGCGGCGTGGTCTACAAGAGTGCCGGCTACAATGGCAGCAACCCTGCCAACGTCTACACCCAAGTGCTCTTCCCCAACGACCCGGTCAACAAGCAAAACGTGCTCAAGGTCACTTTCCCCAACAAGAGCGACTACATCTTCTCCTCGATCAAGTTCATGATTCCCTCGTTTGCCTTCACCTTCATCTTGATGTTTATCTTCATCTACACCATCGTGCTGGCATTCAAGCAGAAGAAGCTGAGCGAAATCAAGAATGATTTCATCAACAACATGACCCACGAGTTCAAGACCCCCATCTCCACGATATCGCTCGCCGCCCAGATGCTCAAGGACGACAGCGTGCTCAAGAGCCCCGCTATGCTCAAGCACGTGAGCACCGTCATCAACGACGAGACCAAGCGCTTGCGCTTCCAGGTCGAGAAGGTGCTGCAAATGTCGATGTTCGATCGCAAGAGCGCCACCATGCGCCTTACCGAGGTCGACGCCAATGCCGTGATCGACAGCGTGGTGAGCACCTATAAGATTAAGGTGGAAAAGTTTGGCGGACACATCACCGCCAACCTCGATGCCGAGGACTCAATCGTCAACGTCGACGAGATGCATTTCACCAATGTCATCTTCAATTTGCTCGACAACGCCATCAAGTACCGTCGCGAGGACGTGGAACCCGAGCTCAGCATCACCACCCGCAACGTGGGCGAGGATCACCTCGAGATCAAAATCAGCGACAATGGCATCGGCATTCGCCGCGAGGACTTGAAACGCATCTTTGAAAAATTCTACCGCGTCTCGACCGGCAACCGCCACGACGTGAAAGGCTTCGGCTTGGGCCTGGCCTACGTGAGCAAGATGATCTCCCTCTTCAAGGGCACCATCAAGGCCGAGAGCGAAGTCAATAAAGGTTCGACATTTATAATTACATTACCACTTTTAAAATAATAAAATTATGGAAGAGAAATTAAGAATTCTGCTTTGCGAAGATGATGAAAATCTTGGCATGCTACTGAGAGAATACCTCCAGGCCAAGGGGTACAACGCCGACCTCTTTGCCGACGGCGAAAGTGGCTACAAGGCCTTCCTGAAAGGCAAATACGACATCTGCGTGCTCGACATCATGATGCCCAAGAAAGACGGCTTCCAGCTTGCACAGGAAATACGCACCGTCAATAGCGAGATACCTATTATTTTTCTCACCGCCAAGTCGCTCAAGGAGGACATCCTCGAGGGCTTCAAGATTGGCGCCGACGACTACATCACCAAGCCCTTCAGCATGGAGGAGCTCGTGATGCGCATCGAGGCCATCCTGCGCCGTGTCAAGGGCAAGAAGGGCAAGGAAATCACCATGTACAAGATTGGCAAGTTCACCTTCGACACCCAGAAGCAAGTGCTCATCGCCGACGACAAGCCCACCAAGCTCACCACCAAGGAGAGCGAGCTGCTCAGTCTGCTTTGCGCCCATGTCAACGAGATTCTCGAGCGCAACTTCGCACTCAAGACCATCTGGATCGACGACAACTACTTCAACGCCCGCTCGATGGATGTGTACATCACCAAGCTGCGCAAGCACCTCAAGGCCGACCCGAGCATCGAGATCATCAACATCCACGGCAAGGGCTACAAGCTCATCGCGCCTGAGAACGACGCCCAGTAGTGTGTAGCAGCAGGGGCTATCACTCCCGGGCGAGGCGGCACTGAGCAGCCCGCCCGTCGCAACACAATCGTGGCAACACGCCCCCAGTGGCTCGGTTGCCACGATTTTCTTCTCTGAAGATTCAATAACGAAGTGCGAAAAAACTTTGTTCTGAATGGCCCAATATTTT
>OMUK01000088.1 GCA_900314215.1 uncultured Prevotellaceae bacterium | reverse complement strand
CAATTCATTAAAAAATTTTTTCAGACAGTTACGCGACCAAAGTGACAAACTCCCGCTGGAAAGGATCGAGGCGCAGCGTGCCCTGGGTGCTGCACGGCTTTCGCGGCCGTCCCACTGTGGCTCGCCCGCTCGTCGAGGCCGGCTTCTACTTCTCGATAGGCGCCCGCTTCAACGCCCAGTCGCTCCCCCTTATTCCCCTCGACCATCTCTTGATTGAGACCGACGATGCCCCCGTCACCATCGCGACGGTAGCCAGCCAGGTGGCCCAGGCCTTGGGCACCACAACCGCCCAAGTGGCATCCATCACCGCCCGCAATGCCACCGCCCTGCTCCACCTCGGCGACGGGCAACTTTAAAGTGAAGTGAGATTTTTTTTGCGATTTAGCGTTTTTATGCTAACTTTGCAACGCTGTTTTAGCACGGGGTGTAGCGCAGTTGGTTAGCGTGCCACGTTCGGGACGTGGAGGTCGGAAGTTCGAATCCTCTCACCCCGACTATTCAAGCAAAACAGCATCATGCGTGTAGTGCCTTCATCACGAGGGCACTATTTTTTTTGCCGCTCTAGTGATAAAACCAATGCCGAGACTGTAACACACGGTCTCGGCATTGTCATCTTTCATGCGGTATAAAAAGCAGATTCGTCTTAAATGAAATAAATATAACTAAAACAAGTACACATTAAAATCATTTGTTGGCAACGGGCAACACGGGCACAATCTCGATAGCCGCGCCGCCGCTGGGAGCCAGGTGCACCTTGATCACGTCGCCTTGCCTCACTTGCTGGGTGGTGAAGGTGATGGGATAAGGATTGGTGCGATAGTCGGCGCCAGGGCCGTCGGCATAGATCATAGCCTTGTATTGCTTGCCGGCGTCGAGGAAGTTGAGGCTGAGCTCAAGGTCGCGCGGGTTCTCGTCGGTGGCGCTGCCTATATACCAGTTGTCGCTCTCGCGGTCCTTGCGGGCGATGGTGAGGTAGTTGCCTATCTTGGCGTTGAGCACCAGCGTGCGCTCAAAATTGGTGGGCACATCCTCGATAAACTGGAAGGCGGGCTGGCCCTCGTAGTTCTCAATCTCGTCGGCAGCCATCTGCCAGGGCGTGTAGATGAGCACATACTCGGCCAGTTGCTTGGCCAGGGTGGTCTGCGGGTGAGTCTTGGGCACGGCCTTGTTGGTGAAGTTGAAGATGCCGGGGGTGAAGTCCATCGTGCCGGCCAGGCCGCGGGTGAAAGGCAGGATGCAGATGTGATAGGGCGGATTGCCGCCGTCGTTGCTCCAGGCGTTCCACTCCTGGCCGCGGAAGCCCTCGCCCGAGATCAGGTTGGGATAGGTGCGGCACAAGCCCGAAGGCATGGCAGGCTCGTGGTTGACCACCATGATCTTGTGGCGTGCGGCAGCCTCTATCACCTTGCGGTAGTGGCGTATGCCGTATTGCGAGTGCTGGTCTTCCTTCATGTCCATGAGCCGGTTGACGTAGCCCGTCTTGATGGCGTGGATGCCCATGCGCTCATAGAGCGAGAAGGCGTCTTCCATCTGGTCCTCATAGGTCTTGGCAAAGCCGCCGGTCTCGTTGTGGGCAATCAGGCTCACGCCCTTGGAGAGCGCATACTTCTGCAAGCCCTCGAAGTCGTAGTCGGGATAGGCCTTGGTGTAGCTGAACTTGTTGTCGCGGGTCCAGTCGCCGTCCCAGCCATAGTTCCAGCCCTCCACGAGCACGCCCTTCAGGCCATGGCGGGCGGCAAAGTCGATGTAGCGGCGGGTATTGGCTGTGGTAGCGCCGTGCTTGGGACCTTGAGCCCAGGTGTAGTCCTTCATGTGCATGCCCCACCATATTCCCACATATTTGCCGCAGGTGATCCAGCTGGTGTCCGCAATCTTGCAGGGCTCGTTGAGGTTGAGCATGAGCTTGGAGGTGATGAGGTCGCCGGGCTTGCGGGTGATGATGCACGTGCGCCAGGGGGTGACAAAGGGCGCTGTGGCATACACCTTCACGCCGTTTTGCCAGGGAGTGAGCGAGGCCACCAGGGTGACTGCGGCGCCAGCCATGTGCACAGGCTTGTAGTTGAGGCTGGCATAGTCGGTGAGGTTGGCATCGTGCAGCACCATGTAGAGCGAGTCGCCTGCCTCGATGGTGATGGGGGTGCTCACTTCGGGCTTCTGGCTCAGCGGAGCCTTGGTCCACAACGACTCATAGTAGTTGGTGCCCTGAGTGGGCTGTGTCCAAGCCTGGGCATCGGTGGGCATAGCCACCTGGGTGAGCTCATCCATGATTTGGAAGTCGGTGAGGCCTGCCTGCTTGGGGAACTCATAGCGGAAGCCGACGCCGTCGTTGAAGACGCGAAACACCACGTCGAGCCTCAGCTTCAGGCCCTTGCTCTGCTTCAAGCCCAGGCGCAGCTCGTTGTAGTGGTTCACCACGTCCTTGTCCTCGCCCCACACCTGGGTCCAAGTCTCATTCTTGCTGCTGCGAGCCCGAGAGACGACCTTGAAGCCATCCTTGAGCGAACCCGTGTTGAGCTCGAAGCCCAGATAGCTGGTGTTGATGATGGGCTCGCCGTCGCGGGTCACTTGGTAGAAGGGCTTGCCGCCCTTCACGCCAGCGGTGACACTGATGTGCCCGTCGGGCGAGGTCACCACCTCGTGGGCCAGCGCTAGCGGCACAGCGAGCACAGCGGCCAGGAGTGTTGCGATCAATTTCATTTTCATCTTGTATTCAGTGTTTATATTGTTCTACTCTACTGTTTTCAAGAGCTCGGCGGCCTTGTCGGGCTGCAGGGCGTTGAAGTAATTGTAAACCGTGTTGAGGGTAGCCGTCTTGGTGGCGTTGCCGCTGTATTTCACCTTGAGGGTATACCACTTGTAGATGTCTTGCAGCACGCTCTCGGTGTAGCTCACGCCAGTGAACGACTGGGTGAGCGTGAGGTACTTGAAGCCAAACTCGGTGGTGGGCTCGATGATGGTGCCCTCGCCATAGTCGTTCCAAGTGCTCACTTGCACATAGTCGAGGCCGGCAGTCTTGGCGGCATTGAGCTGGCTGGTGTAGAGGGCGCCGTCCTGGCGGTCGTAGGTGGTATAGCCGTCGCCCGAGTTACCCTCCTTGTAGTAGTCCCAGAAGCCGGGCATGGCACCGCCCATCACAAAGCCGAAGCTATTCTTGGCGGTGGTGTACCACGACTTCGGGCTGGGGTTCACCCACAGGAACTCGCCTTGCGAGTTGGTGTAGATGCTATCGTTTGCATTACCCGAGTGGCCGTTGAGCACCACAAAGAAAGGCTGATAGTGGGTGACCATGAAAATACGGCTCCATTCTTTGGTCGTGGTCACGCCCTGCGGGCCGAAGCACAGCAGCAGGGGCTGGCCGTTAACCTTGGAATAGTTGGACTGGCCAAAGAAGTTCTGGCTCAGATAGCCCATGTCGATGCGGCCGGCGCCCACCTTGTCGCTGGCATCCTTCAGCGTCTGGTCTTCGTAGCATATCGAGAGCTCCATGCCAGCCTTGGTGATGGCGCGCATGAGCGCCTCGGTGTTGCTGGTGTGCTTGGCGGTGGAGTTGTCGGCATTGGCGCCATACCAGTCGACGATGACGCCGTCGATGCCCGAGTACTTCATCAAGAGGCACTGGTAGTCGAGCACATCGGCGTCGCCCGAGGCATAGGGGCCAGTGAGCGGGTGATAGTGCGATGCCACCTCGCCATTGCCTGGGTTGAGCGTGGCGTTCATCGTCCAGTGCCAGCCCCAAGTGCCGGGATTGAGACTATTAGACGTGTTGGTCTCAAACCAGGGCATGTAGTGCACCAGCACCTTCATCTTGTTGGTCTTCACGGGCATCTGTGCCGTGAGGTCGACTGTGGGGGTGTCGGGCTCGTCGCTCGAGCTGCCGCAGGCAGTGAGGCCGGCAAGTGCCAGGGCCAGCAGCATGATCTTCAATTTACTTTTTGTCATCTTTGTCATGCAAAATAAATAAAAAAATTTCTTTTTTAAAAACGGCCAGGCAATTGCCGCAGGGGCCCATCGGGCTGCCAACTGCAATTGCCCAGCCATTTATATAAAAGACAGTGATATCAATAACCTGGATTTTGCTTCAAGTTGGGGTTCTTGGCCAGCTCCTCGGCAGGAATTGGATAGATGCCCGTGTGGTGGTCGGCAGCGTCAGCGCCCTTCTGCCACCACTCGTTGTAGTAGGTGCCGAAGCGTATGTTCACCGTGCGGCGGTTGCCCTCGAAGGCGAACTCGTGCAGCCACTCCCTATCGAGCGTGGAGTCGTCGAGTGTGGTGAGGTCGGGCAGTCCGGCACGCTCACGCACCTGGTTGATAAAGGTGAGGGCGGTCTGGGTGTAGCCCAGGCGGTAGTAGGCCTCGCCTTGCATCATGAGCACCTCGGCATAGCGCATGAGCACCCAGTCGTTGTCGCGCTCCCACGAGTCGGTAGCGTTCCACTGGTACTTGTCGAGACGGGCGCCCTCGTTTTGCTTGGCATTGGTGAAGTCGCTTATCTCCTCGGTGTAGTTCAGGGGCTCGCCGTTGTCCATGTTGATGGCAGAGCCGTCCTTGGCGCTGTATTGCTGGCCAATCATGAGGGTCTCGTCGCGGCGCAGGTCGCCGTCCTCATAGGAGGAGTACACGCCAGGCTGGGCGCAGATGCCGTTGCCGCACCACTGGTAGCTGCCGTCGGCCGAGAAGGCATACTTCTGGTTGTAGTGGTAAGTCATCGAGGCCAGGTAGTTGCCCACGGTGCCTTGCTTGTGGTCGTAGGGGATGGCAAAGATAATCTCGCTCGAGTTCTGATTCTCGGTAAAGAAGTTGGCCTTGTAGTTGCTCATGAGCGAGTAGCCGGTCACCTTCTCGCAAGCGTCGATGCACTTTTGCCATTGAGCCTTGCCGGTGTAGACCTCGGCATTGAGGTAGAGGCGGGCCAGCAGGGTGTTGGCCACATTCTGCGTGAAGCGGCCATATTGCACGCCGGTGGGCAGGTCGTCCATGATCTCGGTGAGCTCGCTCTCTACGAAGTCATACACTTGCTGGCGGGTAGAGTTGGCCGGCAACTCGGTCTGGGTGAAGTCGGTCGAGATGGGCACGTTGCCAAACTCGTCGAGCAGCAGGTAGTAGTAATAGGCGCGCAAGCCACGCAGCTCGGCCTTCACTTTATTCTTCGACTCCTCGCTCAGGGCGCTCTTGTCGACCTGGTAGATGATGGCGTTGACCTTGCTCACGCCCGTGAAGGCGTAGCGCCAGCCAGCCAGCACGCAGGTGTTGTTGGCGTCGTAGGTGTGGTATTGCAGTTGCTGGTAGCGGCCGCCGTCGTACCAGTCGCTGCCGCGGGTGGGGATGCAGGCCTCATCGCTCGCGCACTCGTTGAGGAAGAACACATACTCGCAGGTGGGGTAGCAGTTCACGCCATTGCCCTCGTTGGTGCTCGACCCGTAGCCGCGCAGTGTAGCGTAGGCGCCGCCCACGATGGTCTGCACCTCTTTTTCGGTTTTGCCATAGTCGTCGGTCGAAACGACGTCAAATAATTCCTCGTCGAGGTTGGTGCAGCTCGACAGAGAGAGTGATCCGAAGATCAATGCGGCAATTAAATATTTAGTTTTCATATTGAATACAGAAGATTAAAATTAGAATGAAATATTAACACCAATCGAGTAGGTGCGTGGACGTGGCGAGTAGGTTGCGCCGTCGCCAGTGGCACTATCGGTAATCAAGCGGTCGATGCCCGGGCCCTCAAGCACGTTGTCGGGGATGTAGACCTCGGGGTCGGTGCCCTTGTACTTGGTGAGGCAGAAGAGGTTTTCGGCGGTCACATAGAAGCGCACGCGGCTCAGGCCAATCTTCTGCACGCCGGGTATGGAGTAACCCAGGGTCATCGATTGCAGGCGGAAGAAGCTGCCATTCTCGATGAAGTAGTCGCTATAGATAGGATCGCTCTTGATGCCCGAGTCGAGGAAGTCGTCGAGCGTGTTTTGCGCGGGCAGGCGCGACGAGTCGAAGAGCTGCATGCGGGTAGCGTTGAGTATTTTCTGGCCAAACATGCCGTAGCCGGCTACGCTGAAGTCGAAGTTCTTGTAGGCAGCGTTCAGCGAGATGCCCATGTTCCACTTCGGGATGGCCGAGCCCAGGTCGTAGCCTGCGTTGTTCTCGCCATAGTCGAGTATATAGGAGCCGTCCTCGGCAATGCCGGTGCACTTGGGGCCCCAGAATGTGCCAGCGGGATAGCCTTCCCTGATGGTCTGGCTGTAGATGCCGCTCAAGCCGCGTATGTTGTGCAGCGAGCCAGCCTGCAGGCCCACGGCCTCGTAGGTGTCGTTGCTCAGCTTGGTGATTTTCTGCTTGTTGTAGGAAATCGAGAAGTTGCCGTCGAGGGTGAAGTCGCCCGAGCGCACGATGTTGGCGCCCAGCGTGAGCTCAACACCCTTGTTGACCATGTCGCCCACATTGGCAAGCATTGTGCCCACGATGTAGGGTGGCTGTGGCACAGGATAGGTCCAGAGCAGGTCGGTGGTCTTCTTGTGATAGAATTCCAAGCTGCCGTTCACGCGGTTGAAGAGACCGAAGTCGATACCCAGGTTCCACTGCTTGGTCGACTCCCACTTGAGGTCGGGGTTGGTATTCTGCGACTGCACATAGGCATTCTTCCAAGTGCCGGTCGAGGGGTCGTAGTAGGCAGCGCCCGAGGCGCTCAACGTGGCAATCGACTTGTAGGCCGAGACACCGCTTTGGTTACCGGTCACACCGTAGCCCAGACGCAGCTTGAGGTTGCTCAGCCAGTCGCGGGTGCTTTCCATAAATGGCTCATCGCTCACGCGCCATGCCACCGAAGCCGAGGGGAAGGTACCCCACTTGTGGTTCTTGCCAAATACCGAGCTGCCGTCGCGACGCAGCGTGGCAGTGAGCATGTAGCGACCCTTGTAGTTGTAGTTGACACGGCCGTAGAATGAGATGAGCTTGGTCTTGCTCTTGTAGGAGTAAACGTCGGTCTGGCGGTAGTCGGTGCCGGCAGCCAGGTTGTTGTAGCCGAAGGCGTTGGTCTCAAATCCGCTGCGGGTGGCGCCGAAGCCCTCGTTCACGTTGTCGAGATAGGAGTAACCGGCCATGAGGTTGAGGTGATGCACCTCGGCCAGCACTTTGTCGTAGTTGAGGTAGGTCTCAATCTGGCGGTTGGTATACTCGGCATAGGTGCGCTGAGCCCAGCCATTCTCGCTCTGGCCCTCCATGCGGGCATAAGTGGGCTTGTAGATGCCGCCAGTGGTGTGCTGGAACTCATAGGAGCCGTTGGTGATCCACTTCAGGCCGTCGATGATGCCCAGTTCCACCTTGCCATAGCCCAGGAAGCGGTGACGCTTGTTGTGCTGGGTGCGGTTGGTGTTGATTTCAACAGGATTCTCGGTATTGGTGCCGTTGAGCTGGGCAAAGCTGCCGTCGGGGTTATACACCGGGAAGGTGGGGTTGAGGTTGAGCTCGCGCTCAAAGATGCGGGTATCGATGGGATGCCAGCTGTCGAAGTTGGCGTTCACGCCAGCCTCCACACGCAGGTGGCCGTTCCAACCCAGCTGATAGGTGCTGAGCGAGATGCCCAGGCGGTTCATGTTGTTGCGCTCAATCACGCCCTCGTTGTTGTTGTAGGTCACGCTGGCGCGGTAGCCGCTATTCTTGCGCGAGTCGCTGAAGTTCACGTTGTGGGAGTGCGACACGGCGGTGCGCAGCAGCTCGTCTTGCCAGTCGGTGCTTGCGCCGTAGTCGAGCGCGTTGAGCAGGTTGTTCTCACGCACGTAGCCACGCCACTGGTCGGCCGAGAGCATATCGAGCTTCTTGGCAACGCTGGCAAAGGCCACATAGCCGTTGTATTGGATTTCCTTCTTCTCCACGTCGCTGGCTTGGCGATTGGTGGTGACGATGATCACACCATTGGCGCCACGGCTGCCATAGATGGCTGCCGACGAGGCGTCCTTGAGCACGTCGATGCTCACAATCTCGGTGGGTTGCACCGAGTTGATGTCGACACCGGGAATACCATCGACCACGATGAGCGGGCCGTTGCTGGCCGAGAGCGATGTGCCGCCACGCAGGCGTATCGACGAGCCATTCTCGGGCGAGCCGCTGGCTTGCGACACCGAGAGGCCGGCCACCTTGCCTTGCAGCATCTGCTCGGTGCTGGTGATCACGCCTTGCTTCAGGTCCTTGGCCTGCACGCTGGCGATAGCGCCGGTGAGGTCGCTCTTGCGCATGGTGCCATAGCCCACGCCCACGATCACTGCCTCGTCGAGCATGGTTGAATTGGGAGTGAGTTTAATCATGAGGCCCTTGCCTGCCTTCACTTGCTGCGGGTTGTAGCCCACATAGGTGATTTCGAGCGTAGCGCCCTGGTTGCAGGCCACTGTGAAGTTGCCATTGGCGTCGGTCACTGTGCCAGCAGTGGAGTTGAGCACCTTGACCGAGGCACCGATCAGCGGCTCATCTTGTTCGTCAACAATTTGACCGGTAGCTGTGAAGCTTTGAGCTTGCGCTGCAAGGCCAAACGCCATCATCAGCAGCACTGCGATGGCCGATATAATGTGATTGAATGATAGCTTATTCATAATCGTTATGATTGGTTTTATGGGAGTGGTGATTATTGGTCAACTGTTACAAGCGGTATCTCGGTCGAGATGAGTTGCGAGCCAGCCGCATTGGTAATAGTGAGGGTCATGCTGCTGGCATTCACGCCCTGCAGCTCGTCGAGCAGGTTGATCGAGGCGCTGCGGCGGTCGCGGCTGCCGGTCATGGTGCCGGTGATGGTCTTGCCGCCGGCCACAATCTTATAGGTGAGGTCGCCGTCGCGCTTGCCATTGTATCTTCTCGTGAGGGTGAGAATGTCGAGAGCGCTCACCTTGGTGGGGAAGTAGGAGAACACGGGGTCGGGATAAACCTCGGCGGTGCCAGCCTTGGTGAGCTGGTCGGGGCAAGTGCCGCCCCAGTCGTTGTTGAGGATACCCACTACGAGCCAGGCCAGGTTGTCGATTTGCTCGTCGGCGGTGAGGCCGGTCGAGGCACGGCTGCCGTCGTCGGCATAGTTCCAACTGTAGTAGTCAAACGGGCTGGTCATGCTTATCGTGTAGTAGCCATTGGTCTGCTTGGCGATGTCGGTCTTCTGCATGCAGCCGTCGATCCACACCTTCACGCCCTGCAAGTAGGTCCAGTCGTTGAGGCCCGAGTGCAGCTTGAAGCCGCCGAAGCCACTCTGCTTGGCAAACTCGGTCATCGTCTTGCCGCCCACGGTAAACACGTCGGGGTTAAACACGATGGTGAGCGCCTTGTTGAGGGTGAATGCGCTGGTGAGCGCCAGCGTGTTGCCCTGGAATGCGGTGGCATAGAAGCGATAGGCATCGCCGCTTGCCTTGAATTCCTTCCAAGTGGCGCGGCTGTCGGGAGCCTGAAACACATCGCTCTCCTCGGCGCCGTCCTTGGTCTTGAGGCGGGCCCAGAAGCCTGGCCAGTCGTCGGTCTGGCACGTGTTGTACACGTCTTGCTCGCTCATGGTCGAAGCGCCCTGCGAGAAATATTTAGTAGGAGTCATGGTTATGCTATACACGTTGTCACCATTATAGGTGAGCTTGGCGAAGTCTGAAGAGTTCTCCCAGTTGCCGGCATCGGGCTCGCTGGGGTTCCAGCACCACAGGTATAGGTCAACGCCTTCCTTGAAGCCGGCGTCGGTCATGTCGAAATAGAAAGTCACTGGCTTGTCTACCTCAAAGACGGTAGGCACAGTCCACATGCGTTGTGGGCCGCCGTGGTCAACAACTGCCAGCATGCTCTGTGGCAACAGTGCCATTACCGCAAGGGCAAAAAGGGTAAAGAATGATTTTTTCATGTTGCGTTCCTCCTTTTTTATTCTTGTGCAGTTAAGTTATAGGTATAAGAGACAAAGGGCACACCGTTGCTGGTGCGGGTGAGGCGGTACTCAAGCACCTTGCTGGAGCCTGGCACGGCAGTGACCGTGAGCTTCACATTGTCGTTGAGGATGATCTGGGCCGAAGAGCCGTCGCTGTTCACAAAGGGGTTGCCCAGCTTCCAGGTGCCCGAGGTGGGCAGCAGGGCCGGCGCATGGCCACTCACGGCAAAGGTGGTGGGCTCGTTGTTCTCGTCAACATTCAGCGAGATGCCGAAGGTGTCGAAGTCAAACACATTGGTGAGGTCCATCGAGGTCGTGGTCGACTCATCGGTCTGGGTCACCGAGTTCAAGATCCAGTTTCCGCCTATTTTCTCATATTGAGTGATAGGGGCGATGTAACTTCCGTCGTCGGTCGAAGCGCAGGAGTTAAGCAGCGGTATCACTGCCAAGGCCAGACACAACTTTAGAAGGTTACGCATGTTAAGTAATCGAATCATTGTTGTTGGTTTATTTGTTAATAAATTGGTTTAAGTTTCTAAGCAAAAGTATTTCGAATAAATGGCAAAATGAATTTACCATTTAAAAATATAATGATTTTTTCAAAATAAAATTTACAATTACCTGGATATTAGATGATTAGATTTCTTAAAGGAGGCTAAAAATATAACCAAAATATTCCCGGTTTCATGGTAAAAATCGGGCTCAAGTGGCCTCGCGGGAGCCCGTGGTTTTTCAGATTTCCATGATGCGCTGCTCAAACTGGTCGTTGCTCACCGTCGACTTGTTTTTCACCTTGGTCTTGTAGGTGTTGATGGTGTTGACCGAGTAGTTGAGGAAGCGGGCTATGCGGTCGCTGTCGGTGATGCCCAGGCGTATGAGGGCAAAAATGCGCATCTCGGTGGTGAGCGAGTGGTCGTCGGGCAAGTGCTTGCGGTCTTTCTCCTCAAAGAGGGCGTTGAAGCGCTCCACAAAGTCGGGGAACAGCGTGAGGAATGTGGAGTCGAAGTCGGCATACATGTTTTTGCGCTCGGCCTTCAAGGTCGACTCCTTGAGGCTGTAGCGCAGGTCGTCGTATTGCCGGGCGGCAATCTTGTGGTCTACGAGCTTGAAGAGGCTCTCGAGCTTAGCGATATACTCGGCATTGCTGTAGAACGACTTGCCTATATACTCGTCCTTGATGGCGTTGGCCTCGGCCAGCTGGGCATTGGTGTGCTCGAGCAGCTGGTTGCGCTCCACGATGGTGCGGCGTGCCTCGCGCAGCTTTTTCACCTGCCTGAAGATGTAGAACAGGGCGCTGGCAAGCAGCAAGAGCATGATGCACACCACGATGGTGGTCACCATCATGGTGTTGCGTTGCTGGGCCACCACTTGATACTTGTATTGCTCAATCACGGGCTGTATTTCCCCCACCTCGATCTTGCGCTGGCGGGCGCCGTAGAAGTTGGCGTCGTCGAGGGCATGCTGCACATAGGCCGAGGCACGCATCACGTCGCCGCCATGCTTCATGAGCAGCTGGCCCAGCAGGTTGAGGGCGGTGGTCTCCTTGGTCGACGACTGCAGGTCGCACTCGGCCGAGCGGGCCACATAGTAGATCGACTGCATATCGTCGTTTTTCTCCAGGTACTCGATGCCTATGCACGAGTAGGCGATGGCCTGCGTGTGCAAGTCTACGCCCTTGCAGGCCAACAGCGACCGAAACGACCTGATGCTCTGGTCGTAGTGGCGGTTGCGCATCTCCTTCTGGCCCTTGGCATACCACCAGGTGATGCTGCCACGGGGCACAAGCGCCATCAGCGAGTCGCTATACACGTTGCCCTGGTTGATGTAGTTGCTCAAGTAGGGCTCGCTGCGCACGTAGTCGGAATTGGAATAGTAGAGCCGGGCCATCAGGTTGTAGTATTGCACGCGGCATTGCTGGCTGGTGCCCGCGCAGCTCTCGCGCTCGATGGCGTCGAAGGCCTCCTTGTAGAGGCCCGCCGAGAGCAGGCAGAAGGTCAAGGCGCAATGCGACTCGAGCACGTAGTCGCGGTTGCCCAGCGACTGCGCCAGCTTGATGGCCTGGGTGGAGTACACATAGGCCGAGTCATACTGGTACGACTTATACTCATTGTAGAGCTTGATGTTGAGCTGGTAGCGCGCTTCGGCGCTGCTCGCGCGCCGCAATTGCTTGCGCAGGGCACCGATGCGGCTCTCCTTCTGGCGGTCGTAGTTGCTCTTCTGGCTCAACTGCTTGTCGAGCGACTGCAACTGTGCAGCGGCCGTGGCAGGCAATTTGAGCGTAGCGCTGCTGCTGAGCGTGAGCACAAGCAGCAACAAGATGAGCAGGTGTGGCAGGTTATGTTTCGTTATATTATATTTCATTTTGTGGCGATGCACCGAGCGATAGGTTATGAAAGATGTCTAAGGCACCCTGAATCTTCTCAAGGCAAAGTTAAAAAAAATAAATTGAATGGCGCTACTTTTTCGCCCTGTTTTTTCACCTCGGTCCACGGCTCTTTCATTTAAGATTGCTTTGGCCTGTCAAAATTAAGATTATTTTATAGCGGGTGTCCGGACGGTTTTTCCCGCCCGATTCATGGCTTTTCCCCATTGCTTTTGGCAGTCGCAGAAAGTGGACGTGCTGCAATCTAATTTCTTAAAAATCAGGAAAATAAGCGGTTTAAAAAATTGGCCAAATGGCCAATTTTTCGTAACTTTATAGTTGACAATCAGAAAGTTATGATTGAAATTGAACCACTTGACCAAATACGTTCGAACGGTGCGCAAGCACTCGACCGGACCTCAAAATTACAAAAGAAATCTGAGTCCCGC
>OMUK01000087.1 GCA_900314215.1 uncultured Prevotellaceae bacterium | reverse complement strand
TGGGATCGAGAAACACGTGTTGCTCGCCGCCCAGCTGGTCCATCTGGTAGAGCACGCTCTGGTTTTGCGTGCCGTTGTTGCGGTACAAGTACCACTTGCCATGTCTCTCAAAGGGGATGCCCACTTTCTCGTAGTTGGTCACTTCTTTCACTCGTTTCAGGTATTTGGCCCGTTGCGGTATCTTGGCCAGATAGGATTGCGTGAGCTGGTTCTCGGCCTGCACCCAGGCTGTCGTGGCCGCGCTGTTGTCGTCCTCGAGCGGGCGATAGGGGTCGGCCACTTTCTCTCCAAAGTAGGTGTCGACGGTGCCGTCGTGCGGTGCCTCGGGGTAGCTCAGCTTCTGTGCCGTGGCTGTGGTCATGGTCAACGCGGCAAGTCCTGCTGCCATCGCGAGTTGATAAATCTTCTTCATGTCTTGCAGTTGTTTTATGGTGAACAATATTTTTTCTTTTTCACAAATGTAGCAATTTTTTACTGAAATCACACTCGCCTGCCTGTGCTATTTGCATGGAGCGGAATCGGAATGTGCTGGCTCGAGTTGGTACATTTGCTCTTGCAGCTTAGCCTGCAGGCGCTTTGCCGCCCGGCCGAAAGCCACATAGGTGAGCCTCCCGCTCACCATGCCGCCCACCAGGGGGATGGCTTTGCTCACTGTGCGGCCAAATGATTTCTCTGTGATGTTGATGCCTATCCATCGGGCCACTCGCTTCACGATGGGGTAGTAGAAGGTCTGTGGCAATGCCTTCTGCGATAGGTGCTCGGCAACCTGGGTGGCCAATGACTGTGAGATTTTCTTGACGGCGCTGTCGGCCACGGCGGCACCCATCATCACGCCCACAAAGAGGGTGAGCATCTGCCGCGAGGCCTCGGTCAAGTGGCCGCTCTCGTCGCGCAGGTCGGGTATGCCGTATAGGTAGGCCAGCTTCTGTGCCAGCACGAGTGTGTGCCAGCAGTATTGGGCCGTGTCGCCGGGTATCGTGGCGGCCATGGCCAGTCCGCCAGGCAGGCCAGCGGCCATCGAGGTGGCCGTGACCGTGATGGTGTGATTTCTGATGCACGCATCGGCTATCGCATCGATTCTGCTCTTGGCGACCAAGCCCACGGGATTAAAGCCCGCTTGGGCCAGTTGCTCGATGCTGCAATAGGGCTTGAGTTCGGCCGCAAGGAAAGCATCGCGGTCCACCTTCACTCCAGGTAAGCGCATCGCTGCCGTCATCACCTTGTTCCATATTGTTGCTCCGTCTGCCATAGTGCTCTTTTATAGTTGGTTGATATGTTGCCATGTGCGCAAAAAGTGTGCCATGGGGGCTGCTTGCGGGCGTGAAAAGAAAAAATGCTGCCCTTCTCTCTGTCGGGAAGAAAGGCGGCATTCCGGTTTATGATAGTTAAGCAATCAATTACGCATATTTTTTTTTTGTGTTAACTCCTATGTGTAAAGGATTAGTTAAGTTTCATAAAGTAGAGGCTCTGTGTTAGATGATGCCCTGGCCCATCATGGCGTGAGCAACCTTCATGAAGCCGGCAACGTTGGCACCCTTCATGTAGTTGATGTAGCCGTCGTCTTGCTTGCCGTATTTCACGCATTGCTCATAGATGTCGTTCATGATGTTGTGCAGGTTCCTGTCAACCTCCTCGGCGCTCCAGTAGATGTGCTCGGCGTTTTGAGTCATCTCCAGACCCGAAGTGGCAACGCCACCAGCGTTCACAGCCTTGCCAGGAGCATAGATCATCTTGTTGGCCAGGAAGTAGTCGATAGCTGCGGCTTGGCAACCCATGTTGGAAACCTCGGCGATGAGCAGGATACCATTCTCCTTCATCTTCTTGGCGTCCTCGAGGGCAACCTCGTTCTGCGTAGCGCAAGGCATGCATATGTCAACCTTCTGCTCCCAAGGCTTCTTGCCAGCATAGAACTTGGCGTTGGGGAACTTCTCCACATAGGGAGCGCACACGTCGTTGCCCGATGCGCGCAGGTCGAGCATAGCCTGGAACTTCTCGGGAGTGTTGATGCCGTCGGGATCATAGATATAGCCATCGGGGCCGCTTATGGTCACAACCTTGGCGCCCAGCTGGGTAGCCTTCTCTACAACGCCCCAAGCCACATTGCCGAAGCCCGACACGGCCACGGTCTTGCCCTTGAAGTCGGTGCCCAGGGTCTTGAGCATGTTCTGCACATAGTAGCATGCGCCATATCCAGTGGCCTCGGGACGAATGCGGCTGCCGCCAAACTCAAAGCCCTTGCCAGTGATTGTGCCCGTGTGCTCGCGGGTGAGTTTCTTATACATTCCAAACAGGTAGCCTACCTCACGGCCGCCCACGCCTATATCGCCAGCAGGAACGTCCATGTCGGGACCAATGTTGCGCCACAGCTCGAGCATGAAGGCCTGGCAGAAGCGCATAATCTCGGCGTCGCTCTTGCCGCGTGGCGAGAAGTCGCTGCCACCCTTGGCGCCGCCCATGGGCAGCGTGGTGAGTGCATTCTTGAAGATTTGCTCAAAGCCCAAGAACTTGAGGATTGAGAGGTTGACCGATGCGTGGAAACGAAGACCGCCCTTGTAGGGGCCAATGGCGTTGTTAAATTGCACGCGGTAGCCCAGGTTGTTTTGTACCTCGCCCTTGTCGTCGACCCATGTCACACGGAAGGTGAGGATGCGGTCGGGCTCAACCATGCGCTCCACAATTTTTGCTTTCTCAAACTCTGGGTGCTTGTTGTACTCGTCTTGAACCGAAATCAAGACTTCGCGCACTGCTTGTAAATACTCGTTCTCACCGGGGTGCTTGGCCTCGAGATTGGCCATAATTTTTTCTACGTTCATGATAGAATTTTTGTTTAAGTTGGTTGTATAGATTAATTGTATTTCACACAAAATCTTGCCGCCAGGTTTGTTCCTTAACGACGTGACAAATATATAGCAAAATTTGGAATTTCCCATAGAAAATCAAGTTTTTTTTCCTTAAAAAATGCAGTTGACGCCAACTTTTTTAGCAAAGTGACAATTTTAACACAAATTATAATTTGTCGTTTTGCCTCGATTGTGTCACGTGGGCTTGCAAAATGCTCGTTTTGTGGTATAAAATTATTGATTTTGTTGCTGTAAAACGGCCTATTTGTGACGATTAGGTAAAAATCGGAAAGCCGGGGCCAAAACATTTTTGGTGGAAACGATTGATTTATTTGGAAAAAACACTAAATTTGTGAATGAAATTCCTCTTGAGTTTCAACCCTGAGATAAACTAATTGATCGATTAACGTATTTATATTTTAATGTGTAAAGTTATGAAGAAACACAATTTCTATGCAGGTCCTTCAATCATGAGCCAGTACACCATTGACCATACGATTGAAGCTATTCGTGATTTTGCGGGTACCGGTCTTTCGGTGATGGAGGTTTCGCATCGCAGCAAGGAGTTCCAGGCTGTGATGGACGAAGCTCAGGCCCTGATGAAAGAACTTCTCGACGTTCCTGAGGGCTATGAAGTGCTCTTCCTGGGTGGCGGCGCAAGTTTGCAATTCTGCATGGTGCCTTACAACCTCTTGAAAACTAAAGCCGGATATGTGGACTCGGGCACTTGGGCCCACAAGGCCATTAAGGAGGCCAAGCTCTTTGGCGACGTTGAAATCGTGGCAAGCAGCGAGGCCGACCACTATGTGTACTATCCTGAGATTAAGAATGTGCCAACCGACCTTGACTACTTGCACATCACGACCAACAACACCATCTTCGGCACCGAGCTGCGCGAGGATCCCGATGTGCCCGTGCGCATGGTTGCCGACATGTCGAGCGACATCTTCACGCGCCCTGTCGACGTGTCGAAGTATGACCTCATCTATGGCGGCGCCCAGAAGAACCTGGCTCCCGCCGGCGTGACATTTGTCATCGTCAAGGCCGATGCCCTGGGCAAGGCTCCGCGCGAGATTCCCACCATGCTCAACTATGAGACCCATGTGAAGAAGGGCAGTATGTTCAACACTCCTCCTGTGCTCCCCATCTACAGCGCACTGCAGACCCTCAAGTGGTACAAGCAACTGGGCGGCGTGAAGAAGCTGCAACAACTGGGCGAGGAGAAGGCCCGCGTGCTCTACGACGCTATCGACGGCAGCAAGATGTTTGTCGGCACCGTTAAGCCCGAGAGCCGCTCGATCACCAACGTGTGCTTCGTGATGAAACCTGACTATGCCGAGCTCGAGAAGGAATTCCTCGACTTTGCCGGCACTCGTGGCATCGTGGGCATCAAGGGTCATCGCAGCGTGGGCGGCTTCCGTGCATCGCTCTACAATGCTCTCCCGCTCGAGAGCGTGCAAGTGCTCGTTCAGGCCATGCACGACTTTGAGGCCAAGCATTGATTCCTTTGGAAAAATATAATTAACGATTCTTTAAAATTCTAGGATTATGAAGATATTAGTTGCAACGAGCAAGCCCTTTGCTCCTGCTGCTGTAGAAGGCATAAAGAAGGTGCTCGACGAGGCTGGTCACGAGCTGGTACTTGTGGAGAAAGGCACCAAAGACGATATGATTGCCGCCATCAAGGACTGCGCAGGCCTTATCGTGCGCAGCGACATTGTCGACAAGCAGGTGATGGACGCCGCTCCAGCCCTCAAGGTGGTGGTGCGTGCCGGCGCCGGCTACGACAATATCGACCTTGCCGAGGCTACCAAGCATGGCATATGCGTGATGAACACGCCCGGCCAGAACAGCAACGCTGTGGCCGAGTTGGTGTTTGGCATGCTGGTCACCCTCATCCGCAACCGCTACAATGGCAAGAGCGGCACCGAGCTCAAGGGCAAGACCCTGGGCATCCACGCCTATGGCCAGGTGGGCCGCAATGTGGCTCGCATCGCCAAGGGATTTGACATGAAGGTGAGCGCCCTCGATCCCTGGGTGAGCGATGAGAAAATGATTGCCGACGGCGTGACTCCCGTGCACGACCTCAAGGAGTTGTACAAGAACAACCAGTATGTGAGCCTCCACATCCCGGCTACTGCCGAGACCCGTGGCTCGGTCACCAAGGAGTATATCGAGCTGCTGCCGCAGAATGGCGTGCTCGTGAATGCCGCACGCAAGGAGGTGATCGACGAAGCCAGCCTCGACGAGGCTCTGGCTGCACGTCCCGATGTGCGCTACATTGCCGATGTGAAGCCCGATATCGCCGACCAGCTTGTTGAGAAATACGGCGACCGCGTATTCTTCACCCCCAAGAAGATGGGAGCACAGACTGCCGAGGCCAACATCAACGCCGGCCTTGCCGCTGCCAATCAGGTCGTGGCCTATCTTAAAGACGGCTGGAACAAATTCCAAGTCAACAAGTAGCAGCGCGCTTAAAGCTCGCTTTTCTATAAGAAAACAATATGGGAGCGCAGGGTCCATTGCCTTGCGCTCCCATTGTGATTTCAATCCGAGCTTTGCCTATACCACGACACCATTTTTCCCAAAATTTCGAAGGGTTGATTGGCAGGGTGCGGCCCAAATTTAGCACCAGGTGTGTTAGCCCCGTAAGGGGGTTACACGTTCTCCACCTTGCTAACGCCGACGCAATGCCGATTATTTCTCGACGTTGCGTTCTCATTATCAACAAAATAGGATGTAACATTGTTGTGGGCCGGCACAAGACCGGCCCCTACAATTCGGTATAACCGCGGTGGCAATGCCATCGGGGTTAAATGAAATACTTGATTTGCAGCCGCGTCCACAACAATTTAGCCCCGCTTGCGGGGCGGCACCTTATAGGCCGGCGGTGTAGCGTAGCGCACCCCCCTGCATCGCACGCTCCGATAATGTCGACAAATTTGCACCTAGCGTTATCGCCCATATGGCAGGGTGCGGCCTTCATGGCCGTCCGCACCATGAATCAAGCATTCAATAAATGGAACACCATCAGCATAAACAATATGGGAGCGCAGGGTCCTGGCCTTGCGCTCCCATTGTGATTTTACAGGATGAATTTACTTGGTGAGCGGCGAGTAGTCGCGGCTGTAACGCAGCATCTGCTGGGTGTAGCCCTCGTCGTAAGAGATTTTCACGTCGGTGATGTTGCCAGCCTTGTCGCGCACGGCGGTGTATACGGGGTTGACAAATCCCTTATAGGGCGCCAGGTTGAGCTTGGCATAGCGGGCAAGCACCTCCTGGTGCAAGGCGGGGTCTACTTTCACTCCGTAGGTCTCCACCAGCGCGCGGCCGGCCTCGTAGTCGCCCTCGCTCTTGATGCGCTGCACCTCGGCCAGCAGTTGCCCGAAGAGGTTGCGCAGCTTCACGTAGTCGTTCACCTTGATGTAGGTTTTGCCGTCGCGTTTCACCATCTCTATCACATTGTCGTTCTTGCCGTGCTCATAGCACCACTTGCTGATAAACATGCGGTTGCGCATGTGTGCCTCCTCGATGTCCTTGCCGGGCTCGATGCGGCGCAGTTGCAGCATGAGGCCGTTGAGTATGTAGTTGTAGTACTCGGCCTTGTAGGTGTCGCTGTCGGTGAAGATGCCCAGCTCGATGAGCTTGGGGTCGGCCATGTGGTAGAGGGCAAAGAGGTCGGCGCGGCCTTCCTCCAGGGTAGAGCGGTAGTTCTTGAGCTGGCCCACGTCTACTCCTGGCAGCAGTTGGCCCGAGGCGTGGCCCAGGCACTCGTGCATGTCGGTGTGCAGTTTGTCGGCCAGGGTGAGGTATTTCTTCATCAGGTTCACCTCGACGGGGCTGTAGGCAAACTCCTCGACGGTGCCGCTGCCCTTGCTGCTCTCATCGTAGGCATCGGTGATATTCTCGATGGTCACCGACTTGGAGCCATAGTTGGCGCGTATCCAGTTGCTGTTGGGCAGGTTGATGCCTATTGGAGTTGATGGGTAGCTGTCGCCGGCCAGGATGGCGGCGGTGATCACCTTGGCGCTCACGCCTTGCACGTTCTTCTTCTTGAAGCGTGGATCGATGGGCGATGCGTCCTCAAAGTATTGCGCATTGGCGCTGATGAGGCCCGTGCGCTTCGATGCGGCCTTGTTGCGGAATTGCACCATGCCTTCCCAGGCGCCGGTCATCGATAGCGGGTCGCCGTAGTTCTCGATGAAGCCGTTGATGAAGTCTACGTCGCTCTTGGTCTCTTGAGCCCACATGATGGAGTACTGGTCGAAGGTCTTGAGCGACCCCGTGGTGTAGAACTCGATGAGTTTGTTGATATAGGCCCGCTGGGCATCGTTCTCGGCATACTGGGCTGCCTTCTTCAGGTTGTCGACAATCTTGGTGATGGCTGCCGAGTACAGGCCTCCTATCTTGTAGGGCTTCTCCACCACCTTGCCGTTTTCCTTCACCACCTTGGTGTTGAGGCCGTAGGAGATGGGCTCCTTGGCAGTGGTGTCTTTGATGGCCTTGTAGTAGTCCTCCACTTCCTTCTGGGTCACGCCCTCATAGAGGTTGTTGGCCGAGGTGGTGATCAGGTCTTGCCCGTCGGCCAGGTTCACGCGCTTGGCCATGAAGGTGGGGTCGAAGATCACCCGGTCCATCACCTTGATGAAGCTCTGCTTGCTCTGCCCCTTGGCCAGCGGCAGCTTCTGGGCTGGCAGGGCGCTCACCTGGGCGTCGAAGAATGCCTGCGAGAACTCGGGCTTGAACTTGTCCATCGAGTAGTGGTGATGGATGCCGTTGCCAAACCACACCTGCTTCAGGTATACCACAAAGTTCTTGTAGTCGCTCGTGGTCTTGTCGCCCTTGTAGTTGGTGTAGATGGCTTCGAGCGTCTGCCGCACTTGCAGGTTGTATTTGCAATTCTGGTCGGTGAAGATGTCGCGGCCCATGAGCGCGGCCTCGGTGAGGTAATACACGAGTGTCTTCTGCTTGAGGCTCAACTCGTCGAAGCCTGGCACCTGGTAGCGCAGAACTTCAATGTCGGCAAAGCGGTCGACCTCGTAGTTGAAGTTTTGATTCTGTGCCATAATACTGCTTGTTGTTGACAGTGCCACTATAGCGGTGGCAGCAATTAGCGTTTTTTTCATTGTGTGGAGTTTATGTTTTAGGGGTTGGGGATAATTTCTGAATCACATGCCGCTGCAGCCTGTGTGCCACTATTCCACATAGAGCACCAGGCCCTTCAGGTACTCGCCCTCGGGGTGGTAGATGCTGATGGGGTGGTCGGCTGGCTGGGTGAGCTGGTGCAGAATGCGCACCTTGCGGCGCGACTGGGCTGCCGCGCTGAACACGGCCAGGCGGAACTGCTCCTTGTTGACGGCTTGCGAGCAGGAGAAGGTGAAGAGGATGCCGCCGGGCTTGATTTTCTCGAAGGCCTTGGCGTTGAGCTTGCGGTAGCCCACCAGGGCGTTGCGCAGGGCGCTCTTGTGCTTGGCAAAGGCTGGCGGGTCGAGGATGATGAGGTCGTAGTCGCCTGCCTTCATCTCGTCGAGATACTTGAAGGCGTCCTCGGCCTTGGCCTCATGGCGGTCACAGGCGGGGAAGTTGAGCTCCACGTTGGCATTGGTCAGAGCTATGGCCTTGGCCGAGCTGTCGACCGAGTGCACCAGGGTCGCGCCGCCGCGCAGGGCGTAGACGCTGAAGCCGCCTGTGTAGCAGAACATGTTGAGCACCTTGCGCCCACGCGAGTAGCGCTCGAGCAGACTGCGGTTTTCGCGCTGGTCGACAAAGAAGCCGGTCTTCTGGCCCTTGAGCCAGTCGACGTGGAACTTGAGCCCGTTCTCTATGGCGATGTTGGTGTCGTAGCTGCCTATGATATAGTCGTTTTGCGGGTCGAGCTGTGCCTTGTAGGGCAGGGTGGTCTCGCTCTTGTAGTACACGCTCTTCACCAGGCCGCCGGGCAGCTCGGTGAGGGCTTGCGCTATGATGTTGCGGGCAAAGTGCATGCCCGGCGAGTGGGCTTGCATCACGGCAGTGTGGCCATAGATGTCGATCACGAGCCCGGGCAAGAAGTCGCCCTCGCCGTGCACGAGCCTGAAGGCGTTGTTGTCGTCGCGCAGCAGGCCCAGCGCTTGGCGCATGCGGTAGGCCGTGGCCAGCCGCTTGGCGTAGAATTTCTCGTCGATTTCACTGTCGTCGAAGGTGAGCAGGCGCACGGCGATGCTGCCTATCTGGTAGTGGCCGTTGCCCAGCAGCTTGCCGTCGTGGGCGTAGACGGTCACCAGGTCGCCCTCTTCCACCTTGTCGATGCGCGCGATGGCACCCGAGAATATCCACGGGTGAAAGCGCATCACCGACTCCTCTTTGCCGCGTTTCAGTATTACTCGCTTGTATATCATAGTTGCATAACCTTAATGTTCAGTTTATTTTATCAAGAAGCGATACACGTCGTTGCCTATGGCATAGACCATGAGCAGGATGATGAACCACAGGCCTATCTGCAAGGCGATGTTCATAAATTTCATGCTGGGCTTCTTGCGGAATATGATCTCGATGAGCAGGAAGAGCACATAGCCGCCATCGAGGATGGGGATGGGCAGGATGTTCATCACTGCCAGAATGATGCTCAAGAAGGCGGTGATGCTCCAGAAGTATTGCCAGTCCCACTTCTCGGGGAAGAGGTTGCCTATGGCGCCGAAGCTGCCCAGCGACTGGGCGCCTTCCTTGGTGAAGATGAGGCGCAGCGACTTCACATAGCTCACCATCTGGTCCACTCCCAGCTTGATGCCGCGGGGCACGCATTGCAATATGTTGTAGTGCTTGGTGATGGTCTTGTAGAATTGTATGGGGTTGGCGAGCTGGAAGCCCAGCTTGCCGGCGTTGTCGACGGGAGCGTTCACCGTGATGGTGTCGCCGCCGCGCACCACAGTGAGCGGCACTGTCTTGCCCTTGCAGGCAAGCAGTTGGGCGGTGAAGATGTTGAACGACGGGGTCTCAACGCCGTTCACGGCTATCATGTGGTCGCCGTGCCGCAGGTGGGCCTTCTCGGCTCCCATGTTGGGCATGGTCTTGTCGACCACAACGGGCGTGCGCAGCATGATGAAGTTTTTCCCGTCTTCCATCTCCTTGTTCACGGTGAAGAGGTACTTGTCGGGAATGTTGATGGCCACCGTGTCGTGGCCGCGCAGCACAGTCACCTGCTTGGCCTCGACCATGGCTTGCATGGCCTTGCCGTCGAGAAACTCCAGCTTCTTGCCGTCGGCGCTCAGGGGGATGTCGCCATCCTTGAAGCCCGCCTTGTGGGCGCTGGGGCTGAACTCGTAGCCCGAGGTGGCATTCTGCATGGGTATGAACTCCTCGCCGTAGACATAGACGATGCCGGCATAGATCACCAGCGCCAGCAAGAAGTTGTTGAGCACGCCGCCCACCATCACCAGCAGGCGCTTCCACGCTGCCTTGGAGCGGAACTCAAAGTCCTTGGCGGGGCGCTTGAGCTTCTCGGCGCTCTGGGTCTCGTCGATCATGCCGTCGATGGCGCAGTAGCCGCCCAGGGGCAGCCAGCCTATGCCATACTCGGTGTCGCGCCACGTGGCCTTGTAGTCGCTGGGCAACTTGGAGTCTTCCAGCTCGGCCTCGTCTTCATACTCGTTGCCCTCGTCGTCGGTGATCTTGTCGTTGCTGCCGCGCACCATGAAGGCGTGCTTGTGCTCCTTGGGCTTCCACTTCCACAGCGTGAGCGATGGGTTGAAGAAGAGGTAGAACTTGTTGACCTTGATGCCAAAGATGCGGGCCCACGTGTAGTGCCCCAGCTCGTGTATAAATACCAGGATACTCAGCGAGAGTATCAACTCAAATGCCTTCATCCAAAACGACTGGCTGCCAAAGGTGGCAACCACGTTGTGCAGGAAATTGGTGCTTAGTAATAAATCCATTAAAAACAAATAAATGAAATATAAATGTGCTGTTTCTAAATTAGAGTCGACGCGTAACGGCGGGCCTCGTCGTTGCTGGCCACGTAGTCGTCATAGGTGGGCTGCTCGATGTGTGGCGCCCAGGCTATGGTCTTCTCAATGATGTTGTAGATATCGTTAAACTTGATGTTTCCTTGCAAGAATTGTGCCACGGCCACCTCGTTGGCGGCATTCATCACGCAGGGGGTGTTGCCTCCGGCGTCGGCGGCGTGATAGGCAGTGGTGAGCAACGGGAATTTCTCGTAGTCGGGTCGCTCAAAGGTGAGCTGGCAGTAGTCGTCGACGGTCATCTTGCGGCATGCGCTGGGCAACCGCTCGGGTATGCCCAGGGCGTAGCGTATGGGCAGGTGCATGTCGGGCAGGCCCAGCTGAGCCTTCACGCTGCCGTCGACAAATTCCACCATCGAGTGCACAATCGACTGCGGGTGCACCACAATCTCGATGTCGTGCGGAGCCACGTCGTAGAGCCACTTGGCCTCGATCATCTCAAAGCCCTTGTTCATCATCGTGGCGCTGTCGATGGTTATCTTGTTGCCCATGTTCCAGTTGGGGTGGTTGAGCGCGTCGTTCACCGTGGCTTCGGCCAGCTTCTCCTTGGGCCAGGTGCGGAAGGGGCCGCCCGAGGCAGTGAGTATGAGCTTGCTTATGGCATCGTGCCGCTCGCCCACCAGGCACTGGTAGAAGGCGCCGTGCTCCGAGTCAACGGGGTAGAGGGCCGACTGCGACTGGGCCACGAGCCGCGTGATCAAGTCGCCGGCCACCACGAGGGTCTCCTTGTTGGCCAGCGCTATCTTTTTGCCGGAGGCGATGGCCTTGATGGTGGGCTCGAGACCGCTGTAGCCCACCATGGCAGTCACCACGGTGTCGATCTCGGGGGCGGTCACAGCGTCGGCTATCGCCTTGCTGCCCGTCATCACCTCGATGCCCAGCGGCTCCAGAGCCTCTTTCACAGCGGGGTAGTGGGCCTCGTTGGCAATCACCACAGCGTGAGGCCTGAATTGCCGGGCTTGCTCGATGAGCAACTCGGCGCTGTTGCGCGCCACCAGCAGCCACGCGTGGAACAGATGGGGATACTCAGCCACGATGTCGAGCGTCTGCCGGCCTATCGACCCCGTGCTCCCCAGTATTGCGATATTTCTAGTTGGTTTCACCTATTGTCATCATTTAACTTACAAAGATACTCCAACCCCGCTTCACTACAAAAAATTAAACAAGTTTTAAGATTTAATCCACACGGCTCTTTCATTTAAGATTGTTTTGGCCTGTCAAAATTAAGGTTATTTTATAGCGGGCGTTCGGACGGTTTTCCCCGCCCGATTCATGGCTTTTCCCCATTGCTTTTGGCAGTCGCAGGATGTGGGCGCGCTGCAATCTAATTTCTTAAAAATCAGGAAAATAAGCGGTTTAAAAAATTGGCCAAATGGCCAATTTTTCGTAACTTTATAGTTGA
>OMUK01000044.1 GCA_900314215.1 uncultured Prevotellaceae bacterium | reverse complement strand
GGCCACGCTCCAGCCGCTCGAGGATGTGCTGAGGCGCAAGTTCGGCCTGACCGAGTTCGTCGTCTCCACCGACGCCGGCCTGGCCTCGGAGGGCAACCGGCGCTACAACATGGACCAGGGCCGCGACTACATCTGCGTCCAGTCGATCCCCTCGCTGCCCGCCGCCGACCGCCGGGCCGCCGTCGACCCCAGGGGCTGGAGGCTGGGCTACTGCGCCGACGGGGAAAAGGCCAGGCTGCTGCGCGAGAAGTACTCCGACGGCGGCCTCTACAACCTGGACGTGCTGCGCGAGGGCGGCCAGGCTGACAGCTCCCTGCTGCGCCAGACCACATTCTACAAGGAGATACTTGTCGACAAAACCGTGAAATGCCTCAACCCGCAGTGGCTCGAGGCCCGCAGGGAGAACCCCGGCGCAACGCCCGTCGACGCCCGGGGGCGGCGCATCAGGCAATGGCAAAGCTCCTCCAGGGCCGAGAGGGTCATCGTCACCTACAGCCACGACTTCGCCCTCTTCCTCAGGCACAAGCGCGCCGAGCGCCTCGCGGCGGCCAGGAAGATAGTGGCCAGGGGGCAGGCCAACCCGCGCCGCTCGCAGCAGTCGCCGCTCAACTACATAGAGACCATACACAAGACCGACGACGGACAGACGGCCGTCAAGACCGAGATGGTCATCAATGACGACATCCTCGGGCAGGAGGAGAAGCTCGACGGCTTCTACGCCTACGCCACCTCGCTCGACGACGAGGCCGCGCTCGTGCTCAAGGCACGCTCCTTCCACCACGAGATAGAGCACCTGTTCCGCACCACCAAGACACACCTCGACGCCCGGCCCGTCTACCTCTCCAGGCAGGAACGCATCCGCTCCCACTTCCTCGTCTGCTTCCTCGCCCTGCTCCTGCTCAAGCTCCTGCAGAAGCAGCTGACCGACGCCTTCCCCGAGGCCTACAGGGAGCAGCCCCTGACCGTCGACCGGCTGATCGACACCCTCCAGAACCTGCGCTTCGGCCAGATCCAGGGACAGGGCTACGTGCCCATGTTCCAGCGCACAAGCCTCACCGACCAGCTCCAAGAGCTTGCCGGCGTGGAAGTTAACAAACAGATAATCACCAAGGCAGCTATGAACGCATTCTACCGAAAGGTTAACAAGAGTTAAAGTTTACGCCACATAAAAATTAGCTACATTACTTTGCTATCCAAAGCATTGTATAACAGCACGTTAATATAAACAACTGTCAAATTAGGAAAGGTAGTGCAAGCCGCGCTAAGAGAAAAATAAAATCCTACTTTATTGAAATTCCTACATAACCAACCATTCACGCTGCTCCCATTGAGAATTAAGAAAAATATCACTTGGCATTAAGCATCTTACATGAAGCCAAACCTTGGAAAACCTTGGAAAAGCCAAAATAAATGCCAAGAAGGTTGTTAAAATCAAAAAAATAAAGTTATTTTGCACAAAGTTCAACCATACAAGTATTTAAGATAACACCAATTGAGTCATAACATCTTATATAAAGTTGCACATCGCTTCCCGATAAAATGGGCCATAGGTATCATAGGCTACTACGTGTGGTTTCAATTGTTTTACAACTCTGTGCGGTTCAAATCGATGTGGCATTACACCAGTGTAAGCGACGCGCTTACTGGCGTGGCATTCAACTTCCCGCCTATTCTCATCGTTTTTCTGCTCAACCTGCTGATTGTATTCAGGTTAATCAAAGTCAGAAACCTGAAACTTAAAATATGCCTCGACCTGGTGGTCTCACTCTTCGCAGCTTGCATAGTGAACTGGGGGTTTCTTTACATCATAGGAGCATTTCGCAGCACAAAAGTTGACTGGGCAGGAACTGTACTCAACGACATCATCATACTCTTGGGGGGGTAGAAATGGTGTACTATTTCAAGCGGCTCTCGCGTGCCCAGCGTGAAACCGAGGAGGCCCGCCTGCAGTCGCTCAAATACCAATATGACGCGCTCAAGTCGCAAATCAATCCTCACTTCCTGTTCAATTCGCTCAACCTGCTGTATTCTCTCATATCAATCGACACAGTGCGCTCCAAGCAGTTCATACGCGAGCTCTCACAAATGTACCGCTACGTCATGGCACAACAGAACTGTGAGCGCGTGAGCGTAGCCGAAGAATTCAAGTTCCTGTCGTCTTACGTCTCAATTCTTTCCATGCGTTACAACAACAAGTTTTCGGTAGAAATTGAAGGTGTACCCGACGATTCTCGCCAGCTCATCCCTTTCACCATGCAATTGCTCATTGAGAACGTGACTAAGCACAATGTAATCACGACCAAGTTGCCAATGAAAGTCTCCATTCAAATCGGGACCGATGAAATCACTGTTTCTAACCCGATTTACCCCAAAGATGCCGATTCGGCAAGCCACATAGGGCTGAATTATCTGACGAGGCTCTATGCTGCCCAAAAGCGCGTTTTCAGTGTAGAAAACACTGGCAAGCAATTCATTGCCCATGTGCACTACTTGTAGATAGTTTCGATGCCCCTCTGTTTAACAAGAAAAATACTGTCTTATGAAATATGCCATAATAGAAAACGAAGAGTTCGCCTTCATCAACCTGAAGGAAGTGATAAGCGCGGTGCGACCCAACTATGAATGCATCTTCAGCGCCGAGACGGTGAAAGACAGCGTCGAGTACCTCTCTCGCCCTAACGACGTTGGTTTGATTTTTATGGACATTGAGCTCGACGACGGCAACTGCTTTGAGATTTTCAAGCAAGTCGACATCCAGACCCCTATAATATTCACCACAGCCTATGACGAGTATGCCATCAAGGCATTTAAAGTCAACAGCGTCGACTACCTGCTCAAGCCAGTGGCCGAGGAAGATGTGGAGCGGGCTATCCACAAGTTTGAATCGATGCACTCGGCCTCCATGCCCGACTACAGCAACATCGCCGCCGAGATTGCCAAATACCACCAGCGACAGCGCATCCTCATCGGCGATGGCAGCGGCTATTCGTTTGTATATACCGACGACATCGGCTGGTTTGAGGCCGAAGACAAATACATCACCATCGTACTGACCGACGGCAAGCGTCGTCTCACCGACATCTCGTCGCTCGCCAATGTCATCAGTGTGCTCGATCCCAACCGTTTCTTCCAACTCTCGCGCTCGGTGGTAGCCTCGATCGATGTGATAGGCAAAGTCTCAAAATACTTCAAAGGTCGCCTTAAGGCAGAACTCACCGCCGGCACCGAGCGCCGCACCGAGATTGTGAGCGCCGCACGCCGACTTGAGTTTCTCGACTGGCTTGGCCACACTGCCATTAAATAAATATCACGCCACACCCATATTCTACTTGGCTCCCGTCAAAGCCGATTTCTTCCGCCCATTGTCCCCCTTCGTCGAATTTCTGTTGCAATTCGACGCAATCATCATTAATTTTATAGAAAATTTAAAAAAAAGACACCGATTTGCTACAAATCACCACAACAACGTCATTAAGCAACCAAATAAAGAAATAAAAATTATGAAAAAAAATCTTTTACTCAAAGCCATAGTTGCAATATGTTGCATATTGACTGTGACAACAGGTTCGGCTCAGGTGAAATACCTCATAGTCAACCGCACCGATGGCTCTCAAGTATCATTTGCTCTGGCCGATGATCCCAGAGTGCAAAATTCAGCAACCGAGCTCATCGTCTCGTCGGCCTCAACCACCATCACAGTACCATTCTCTGAATTGAAGAATTACACGTTCTCCGACACCGAAACCACCGAAGTTGTTTCGGTCAAAACCGACCCAACCCATTTCATCGATGGAGAAAGCATTATCTTCACAGGGTTGAAAGCCAACGAAGATATCACAATTTACTCGCTCGAAGGCCGGCAAATGAGTCGGTGGCAGGCCAACGCTTCGGGGCAAGCCAACGTCGACATCAGCCAGCTGAGCCAGGGCATATACATTGTGAAGACTTCATCTTCTTCGTTTAAATTCATCAAAAAATAAAAAACAATAATTCATAGCACAATGAGACACTTTCTTTTTTCATTCTTACTCATGGCTGTAGCTTTGAGTGGTTCTGCCGAAACTTGGAACATGGAAATCTCTCTTAAAAATGGCTCCAAGCAATTGATTCCCGCCGACAGCGTCAGCGAAGTACGGTTTGTTGAATCTCAATCCACCAAAGAATTCAACATCCTCACCGAGGAATATATCCCCGATGCTACATTACGCAATTATATCAAGGCCACCGCAGCCAATGGTGCCGACACCTATACCAACATTCAAGCTGCACAATTCAGTGGGACTTTCAACTTGACCGACATGAAACTGTATTCTATTCAAGGTCTTGAATTTTTCACAAATCTTTATGAACTGGATATGCCAGGATGTAATTTCCAAAAGCTGGATTTAAGCGCACTCAAAGGGCTGCACATTCTCAATCTTAACAGATCGACAAGTTTGGACAGCTTGGGCATAACAGGTCTCAACCAACTTGAGGAATTTAATATAGGCTCAACAAAACTGTATGATTTCGACTTGACCATTTTGCCATCAACACTGAAGTCGCTTAATGTTTCAGCTCTCAAATATACTAATATTGACTTCTCAAGATGGCCTGATCTGGAAAAACTCAACATCGACAACGACAAAATAGCCGCACTCGACCTGAGTTCATGCTCCAAAATAAAGTATATCGCTGCCACAGGCAACGGGATGACATCATTGAACATAACGGGATGCCACGATATTGAATATTTGGCTGCTACTTACAATACCAAACTGACTGATGTAGATTTATCGGGGTGCACCAAGATGAAATATCTCTACCTCACTGGCACCAGCATAAGCAACATTTCGGTTACACCCTTCGCATCCAGCCTGTTAGAGTTATGCATAGCTCGCGACACGTGTCTGAAGACCCTCGACCTGCAAGGGTGCACCGCTCTCACCTATCTTGAGTGCCAAGGCACCGGATTCTCGGGCGAAATCAGTTTTTCGTCAATCCCCACCCTCGAAGTAATAAGATGTGAAGAAAACAAATTCACATCGGTTGACGTGAGCAAATGCAATGCTTTGCGAGAATTCAACTGCTATAGCATGGAAACTCTCACAAAAATAAACATGCCCGAAGATCAGTCGCACCTCACATTGCTCAACTTGTTTAGCATACCGAATGTGAAAACAATAACTTTGGGGAATCTTGAGAAAATCAACAATCTTGGCATCTACTATATGGGGGTAAAGCGTCTTGACTTGTCTCGCATCAACAAGAAAGCTTCTTCGGTGTTCATTGGATACGACAACGACCTCAAAGAAATTAAGGTGTGGAAAGGCTTCGATGCCAGCAACCCTTCGCCAATATATGTTGAAGAGGCTCCTAATGCAAAATTTGTAGAAGAATTCACCTCGGCAAGCGAGTAACAGGCAACGCTATTAAATTTTGAATTACAAGGGGCGTAGTCAACACACGCTCATCAATGACAAAGCTTCTCCCCCGCCACAATCCAAAAGAGCTTTGCGAGGGAGAAGTTTTTCTTTGAACCTTAAACTCAATTTTTAAAGAAATATTGGCAAAAAAAATGGAGGGCAAACCGACACAATACATCATTCTGGAGGACGCTTATTACGTAGCGCTCGACATAAGCGAAAACGTGAAACGCCTGCGCCCTTCCTATCGGCTCTTGGAAATATGCGACGAGGCCAGCGAGGCAATTCAAGCTATCAACACTCGGCACCCCGACATGCTGATAGCCAACACCACGGTGGGCGATGGCGATGCCATAAGCATTCTGCAGAATGCTTCGGTCAAGATTCCGGTTATCTTCTTTTCAGAGTATGAGCAACAGGCTGCAAGGGCCGATGCGCTCAACATGGTCGACTTTATCCTGAAACCCGTCACTCCGCATGCGTTGGAATGTGCACTCGAGCGATTCGATGCTCAGGAGAAGGTTTTCAACAAGTAGACCTCGACACAAGCAACTATCAATATTGATTTTTACCATTAGGCAAAAAGGTCTTCATTGCCTGTCCACAGCCAGATGCGCCCCGGCGATGAGCATCTTGCATAATGGAATTTTGTCACCATCACGTGACCGGCAGAGTCGAAGACAGAATCAATGAAGTGTCTTGAGATTACGGTTTTCTGCCCCGCCAGCTATGGCGGGTGGCACTTATGACAACATTTTTTCTTGAAGAATACCTTGAGGCACAGAGCTTCCCAACATATTACTATCCCACGGCATAGCGGGGACCCCACTGCGCCGTGAGCTGCTCGATGTAGCGACGGGCCTCGGGGTCTCTCATGCGCTCGGTGTCCTTGACCAAGCCATCCTTAGGGAGTATTCCCTCCTCGTAGATAAACTTAAACACCCGTGTCAACTTGTATTTGCCCACATCTCGGTGACTTGCCACCCAGGCAAGCACCAGCTGGGGGTCGAACGTGTAGCGCTCGCTGAGCAACCAAGCCAGGTCATACAGGCCATTGCAGGCGTCGGCATTGCCGCTGCCGAGGCGCACCTGCTCGCTGTAGGTGGCCAAGCGGTTGATGCGGTCGAGGCATTCCTTGCCAGCCGAGAGCGGCAGGCGTGCGATTTCGTCAATCTTGTCGCGCAAGGAGGCATCGGCCGTCACATCGTTGCTCTTGTTGCACACCACCCTCATGAGCACAATGTGCCCTGCGGCGTCGACCATGTAGCGAAATGTCTTCTTGATTTCCCACCGGCAGCCATTCACGGCAAAGCGAAAATCGGGTTCAACGGCACTGCCCGTGTACTCGCCCATGCACCGCTCGATATAGAACTCGCCGGGCGCGCCAAACTTGAGCAGCGCCTTTTTGCGATACACAGCATTGAAGCTGTCGCCTTCCTCCCACAAGGGCACATCTTGAAACCATGTGCCACAATTCATGAAATCGATGAGCTCGCCTTGCGCGTCGTAGATGCCCACATAGGCAGCCATGGACTCGGCATAGACGCGCTCAAAGGCTGCCAGCGTGTAGTTGCCTGGCAAGGCCTTGACGCCCACCAGGTAGTTCATGACATCGACCTGATTGGGGTCGCCTGCCACATCAATCACCTTGCCCAGCAACGGCAAGGCCTGCTCGTCGCGGTCGAGCAGCAGCACATCGTTGAAGTCGATGTTGCACTCCCTGTCGAGGCTGTCGAGCAGCACGATGCCTCGTGCAGGGCTGATGCCCAACTTCTTTAAAAAAGCAAATTCACTCTTCACGGTCGCGGTCTTGTCCACTGCCATCGGGCACGCGCCCAAGCCGATGGCCATGGCCACCAGCAACACGGTAAACTGTCGTAATGCATTCATATTTTTCCTATACATTAGTAATTCATAAAATCCAACGTTTACAAAGGTAAGGCAACAGGTCCAAACTGCCAAATCCTGAGAGGAAAATGCGCGGCAATGTGTAAGGGAGGGGCCACCCCGCATCATCCACTTTCAGGGAGGGGAAATGCTATCATAGCGTACATGCTGGCTCGGTGAAATTTTTGGAGGGTTGAGATTTGGTGGAATGAGGAATTTTGGCAAAATTTGCACAATCAATTGAGTTAAAACACCGAGAGAAACATGAAGCATTGTATATTCTGCGCCATCGCGGCGCTGCTGTGTGCCACAGGCGCGATGGCTCAAGCCAGTGAGCCCGACCCGAGCGACCGCGAGGGATTTGTGGTGCTGAGCGAGGCTGTGCCCGACGTGATGCTGGAAATGCGCTACTACAGCACCTACAACTTTGTGGGCATGCGCATCGACGGCTACAAGGAGCCGGTGGCGTTGCTCACACGCGAGGCTGCAACGGCACTCAAGGCGGTGAGCGACGAGCTCAAGCCGATGGGCTACCGGCTGAAGATATGGGACGGCTACCGCCCGCAGCAGGCAGTAGACCACTTCATGCGCTGGGGCGCCGACCAGGCCGACACCATCACCAAGCCCTATTTCTACCCCGAGATTGCGGACAAGAGCACCTGCTTTGGCCCCTACATAGCCCGCAAGAGCGGCCACAGCCGCGGCAGCACTGTCGACCTCACGCTCTTCGACATGCGCACCGGCAAGGAGGTGGACATGGGCGGCACGTTTGACTACTTCGGCGAGCGGTCGCACTACGACTACAAGCGCATCACCCCGCAGCAGCGACAAAACCGCCAGCTGCTGCACGAGGTGATGGTGCGCCACGGCTTCGTCGCCCTGCCCGAGGAGTGGTGGCACTTCAGCCTCAACAACGAGCCCTATCCTTGCACCTATTTCAACTTCCCCGTCACTGCCAAGTAGCCCCTGCAGGGAGCCCTATTGGTCGTCGGCAGGAGCCCAGGGATCGACGAGGTTGCCCAGATAGGTGCGGGCCTCGGCACTGGGCAGGGCATCGATGGCATCGAGCAGGTCGGCTTTCTCCTCAAGGCCGTCGGTGTAGATGGTGGCCATGACGGCCGCCAGGTGATTGCTCGAGGCATCGCGGTGGGCGTTGAGCCACATGAGCAGCTCGGCGGGATTGCGGTCGTAGGCGTCGCGCACGATGGGTTGCAGGTCGTGCATCCATTGTGGGTCGGCCAGCTTGAGCGTGGCGGCCTGGCGATTGATCTTGTCATATTTCTTGGCATCGCTCATGGGCAGGCAACCCAGGTCGTCGATGGCATAAGACAGCTCCTGATCGGCAGTCATGCCCACCCGCTTTTTCACGAGCGTCGACGCCGGCACAAAGTGCCCTTTGGCGTCGAGCTTGTAGCCGAACTCCCGCACTTGGCTCCACACATCACTCATGCGCTGCCACTTGTCGAGGTCGACACCCGTGACCTGGGCCTCATATTCCGAGTTCTCCTTCACCAGCGTGAAGGCACCGTGGCCAGCGAAATCGCACGTCACCCTGTCGCTCTCCACGATGGCGGTGCCGCCCTGCTCATCGCGGTAGCTGGGCTGCTCATAGTGCCACGTGCCCACGTTCATGTAGTCGGTGAGTCGGCCGCTGCGGTCATAGGCCGCCATGAAGCCCAGGCCGCCGCCATCGGTAGCCAGCCAGTAGGCCACGACCAGGCGGTCGCTCCCCATGCGCTTGATGCCCACGATGTAGCACGGCGCGGGATAGGCTGCCTCGCCCAGGGCGCTGTGGGGCATCACCTTGCCCAGCAGGGCGCGCAGCGTGGCATCGCCCACAAGCAAGCGAGGGCTGCCGTCATCCACCTTGAGCTCATCGCCCACCACCACGGCAGCCACCGAGTCGGCCCCCAGCCGTTGCAAGAAGGGGAAGTCGCTCACCAGTTTCTGCCCCGAGTCACGCCCCGAGCATCCACACGCCGCCAGCGCGACTGCCAGCACTGCCGCCACCATCAATATTGTCTTGCTAAATTTTCTCATCACTAGCTCATCTTAAACCATAAAATCAAGTGTAAATATATAAAGAATCGACAAAACGGCGGCGACAGCAAGCCGAAAATCGCGAGAAAAAGCCAATTTCGCCCCTGGCATCACACCTGGCACAGCGGTTGAGGCCGAAATACAGCGCTGGCCGCTATCGTCACGACAGTGGCCAGCGCACTTGATTGTTTGCTGTATTTGATTTTTGATATCTATAGTATAGACGCAGAGAGGCGGATTTTGCTACAGGTCGCCTGCAGAATCGGCATGGACGATGTGCCACACTGTGCTGAAAACCAGGGCGAGCGACATCACAATGAGGATGACGAAATTCACAATGTCGCGCACGGTGATGACCTCGTAGTCGCCTTCCATGAGCAGCCAGCACCAGCACCCGGCACACACCATGATGGCCGCGAGATAGAGCACATTGCCCACCCAGCGGTGCGACTTGGGCGCCCGCTCGGGCAAGCGGTTCATCACGCGCGGGGTGAACCACTCGTTGTCCTGGGCCTGAAAGCTGCCGCGCCTCAGCAGTCGGGCCAATTTCTCGTCTTCGTCGTTATGTCGTTTCATGAGTCGCATGTTTTATACAAAGTTGTAGTTGTTTTCAAAATTGATCGTCTTCCTCATCTTCTCCTTGGCCCGGTGCAGGCTCGACTTGACGCTGCCCTCGGGCCGCTGCATGATGGCGGCGATTTTCTTGATGGGCTGGCCCTCGATGTAGAAGAGGGTGACAGCCGTGCGCTCCACGTCGTTGAGCGACTGCATGGCCTGCCTCACGGTGAGTTGGGCCTCGGTGGCGTCTTGCTCGGCAGTGCTGGGATGCTCCAGGGCTGGCTCGTCGGGCAAGGACTCCTCGTGGCGGCGGCGGCGCTCGCTGTAGAACTCGTTGTAGGCGATGCGGTAGAGCCAGGTGCCAAAGCTGGCGATGCCGCGGAAGGAGCGAATGCCCAGATAGGCCTTCACCATGGTTTCCTGAGCCAAGTCGTCGGTGAGCATCACGTCGCCCATGGTGAGGTTGAGCAGGAACCTGCGCAAGCGGGGCTGATAGGCCTCGACGAGTTTCCCAAAGGCGCGCCGGTCATCGGCCAGCACGCACTGGGAAATCAGCCTGAGTTCTTCAAGTTTGCTCAACATTGCCCTTGTGATAAGCGATTACACTATATTTTCGGTTAAGCGTTAGGGTTGGTGTTCTCGTCGTTGGGGTGGAACACTGGCGGCTGCTGGGGCGTGACAGGGGGCTGGGGAGCTTGCTGAGCCTGCTGCTGTTGCTGCTGCTGCCACAGCTGGCGCACGATCAACTGCTTCTGCTGCTGATAGTTGATTATCGACTGCGCAGCGCCTATCAATACCAGTATCGACATCAGCGCCACCATCTCGATCGTGCCTGCTGCGGCAAAGAAGAGCATGAGCGCCACGCCCACAGCAATGAGGATGAAACTGCGCTTAAACGACACCCAGTCGAGGTAGGGCTGCACATCGCGGAAGCCGAGGTTGGGCATGCCGCCCGCCATGGGCTGCTGGCCCACTACAGGCTGCTGCTGTGGCTGCGATTGCTCTTGCGGCTGGGGCTGAGGCTGTGGAGCGGGCGGCATGTTGCCCAAGTGGTTTTCGGCCATGGGCGTGCCGGGCAAGGGATAGTTGTTCTCGATAGCCTTCTCCATCATGCGGTATTTGGCCTTGCGATGCAGGTAATAGAAGAGGAGCGAGAAGAAAATGATGATGATTGCACCCGTCACGCAATATCCCACGATGTTCTGCACCATACTCTGCGCCATGGCTTGACGCGTGCGCGCCTCGTGGCGCTCGGCCTCACGCTCTACGGCGGGGGTGGCAGCGTCGTCGTCGGCCGCCGATGCGTCGCCCGGGGTGACGATGGTGTCGTCGAGTACGCGCTCTATGATTTTGCCTATGTTGATACCGCCCACAAGCCGGGTGGTGTCGCCGTCCTCAATCACAGTGGTGGTGTCGCCCTTCATGCTCACACTGGTCTTGCTGGCCCAGGCAGGTGTCATGACCGCGGCCATGACAAGAATGAGAGTTGTGACTATGATCTTATTCATGTGAAAAATGTATTTTTTAGCGTCGTTTTTGATCTTGTTTTCATGCATTAGACGCAGCAAGGCGGGGCCAAGGTTGCACCGCCCTGTGACTTTTTTCAAAAAAAATTGCAGGAAGCTTATTTTTCAGGGCGATTGGCGGCGGCGGGCTTATTGGAGCCCGGCAGCGTGTTGCCGCCGTGTGCCGGCCTCTGGCTCACTTGCTCGGTGGCTGGGGCTCCACTGGGGGCGTGATGCACCTGGTAGTAGTGGATGATTGAGCACGCCACCACGAGCAGGATAAAGATGATGAAACTCCAGCGGTCGCGCAGTTTCTTGTCCTGCACCTTCTTCTCGATTTGTTGCCGATCTATCATAAAAAAGCGATATTCCCTGATTTCAGCGGCTAAGTTACCAACAAAAACCTACACGGCAAATAAAAAATCGATAAAAAGATTTATAGGAAATTTTCATTACCTTTGCAGGGTCATATAGGTAACACACTTCACGAGCAGATGAAAATCATACGCAACCGCCTCATCCCGTTCAAGGGGTTTAATGCAATCAACCTCTTTGGGGTGCTGTGGGTGCGGGGCCAGGCAAGGGTGACGCAAGTCGACCTCAACCATGAGCGCATACACACGGCACAGATGCGCGAGCTGGGCTACATCCTTTTCTACGTGCTCTACCTCGTGGAGTGGATGGTGCGGCTGCCCATGCCGGGCAACGCCTACCGCAACATCTCGATGGAGCGCGAGGCCTATGGCCACCAGGGCGATCTGGGCTACCTCAGCAGCCGCCGGCACTACGCCTGGCTGCACTACATGCGTAAAACGAAACAAACACATAAAAAGTCATGACAGATATACAAGCAAACAAAGAAGAATTCAACACCCTGCTCAAGCGAGCAGGCCGCGAGGGCACCGACTACCTGATTGAGGACCTGGAATCGCTGGGCTTCTACGAGGCTCCGGCAAGCACCCGCTTTCATCTCGACGTGGACGGCGGCCTGGTGGTGCACTCGCTCAACACCTGCAAGGCAGGCCTCTTCCTGCGCGAGAAGATGATTGAGATGAAGCCCGAGCTCAAGGGCATGCTCCTCGAGGACAGCGTGATCGTGGCCACCCTGCTGCACGACGTGTGCAAGGCCGATGTGTACAAGAAGGTGGTGAAGCGCCGCCGCGACCAGTATGGCAACTGGAAGGATGTGAAGGGATATGACGTGGACTACAGCAACTTCCCCATGGGCCACGGCGAGAAGAGCGCCATCGTGGTGCTGCGCAGCGGCTTCGACATCCACGACGACGAGCTGCTGGCCATACGCTGGCACATGACCGCCTGGGACCTGGCCTTCCAGAACGCCGAGGCCCGCAACAACATCAACACCGCCCGCAACAAGTACCCGCTGTGCTCGCTCGTGAACCTGGCCGACGGCATCGCCGCCAACCTGCTCGAGTGGGGCACCAACGAGCAAGAGGAATTATAACCCACATCGCGCACCCGTTAGCACTCATGATTAAGACATTGATTATCACACTGGCGGCCGCCATGGCCACCCTCGCCGCCAGCGCCGTAACGGCACTCGACGCCCAACGCGCCGTCGATGCCATGGCTGCCGACAGCGACCTGCGGCACGCCTCGCTCACGATAGCCGTGGCCGACATTGACGCCGACACCATCGTGGCCAGTCACAACCTCGACCTCTCGTGCATCACCGCCTCGACGATGAAGACGGTGACCTCGGCCACAGCGCTCACCCTGCTGAAGCCCGGCTACCGATTTGCCACCCCCGTCTATCTGATGGGTGAAATCAAGAACGGCAAGTTCAAGGGCAACATCGTGGTCAAGGGCAGCGGCGACCCCACGCTGGGCTCGGCCTACTGCAAGAGCAATCCCAACATTGTGGCCGAAATCGTGCAAGCCCTGCAAGCACGCGGCATCAAGAAGATAGAAGGCCAAGTCGTGGTCGACGACTCGCTGGTGCCCTTCCCCGACTACAACGGCTGGTGGGACGCCGGCGACCTGGCCACCGACTATGGCATGGGCGTGCACGGCCTGAACTACAGCGACAACCGCACGCACCTCAAGTTTACCTCACGGGGTGGCAACCAGATTGCCGATGCCCACTTTGAGCCCGCTGTGCCAGGCCTGGGTATCGTGAACAAGCTGGGTGCCGACAGTGCCGACAACCTGGGCCTCTATCTCGACAGCGGCAACCCCGCCATCGTGCTGGCAGGCTCTACCGTGGCACGTGGCTACGACGAACTCATTGCCAACCCCACCCCTGCAGCCATGCTCATCGACAGCATAGGCCGCGCCCTGCAAGCGAGCAATATCAAGCTGAAACTTAAGCCCGAGGCCCTGCACAAAGTGAAGCAGCCTGCCACTACCCTGCTCGTTGAGCACCAGTCGCCACGCCTCGACGCCATCATCACCTCGCTGCTCAGCCGCAGCGACAACATGTGGACCGAAGCCCTGCTGCGCGCCATCGCCGTGCACTCGGGCCGACGCGCCACCGCTGGCCAGGGCATCGCCGTGGTCGACAGCCTGTGGACGGCCTGCGGCCTCGACACCCGCGCCAAGTATCAGCACGACGGCAGCGGCCTGGCACGCGCCAACAAGAACTCGGCCCACTTCTTTGTGCAGATGCTCGACTACATGGCCAAGCACCCCGTCGACGGGGTGTATCTGCACCAGCTCATGCCCAAGGCCGGCAAGCGCATAGGCAGCCTGCTGCCCAAAACCTCGCTGAGCCAGGATATCGTGCTCAAGTCGGGCAGTATGACTCAGGTGCAGTGCTTTGTGGGCTACTACCCGGCACAAAATCCGCGCTACTCCTGGGCTATCCTGGCCAACAACTGGAACTGCACCCGCGCCGAGCTGAAAAACAAGATGGACACCCTGCTCATCGCCATTTTTGGCCCCGAGGAGTGATTTCGGAAGAAAAAGTAGCGATTATTCACAAAAAATTACAATTTTTGAAACACCAAATCGATTATTTTAGCTATGTTTGCATTACGCATTAAAGTAAACTATAAAACCTGAGCGTTATGGATGCTTCTATTGCTAAAATATTGTCAAGGGTATATGAGCTCGAGGGGCTGCTGCATGTGGCCGACCGAGCCGACAACAGCGACCCGCATCTTGTAGTAAACCTCATCAAAACCAAAGCTGAGGCCGTGAATGAATTGGCCCAGCAACTTGTGCCACCTGCCACACAGGCCGAAGCCGACTCGGGCAGCGAGCCTGCAGCTCCTGCTGCCCAAGAGGCAGTGCCGCCCGAGAGCGACGACGACCACCTGCCCAGCGACGACTATGACCCCGAGGAAACCTGGCAACACGACCAGGGCGAGGAACCAGGAGAAATATTCGGCTCAGCCTATGTAGAGCCCGAGCACATCGACGAGACCGGCGACCAAGAGCCTGAAGAGCCTGTGGCCGACGACGGCAATGAAGATGAAGAGCCCACCCCACCAGCCTTCACCCCCGAGAATATCGACATGCACACCTTGCACAACGAGGAGGCTGAGCAGGACGACACCCAGGAAACGCCCGATGACGACGAAGAAGAGCCCGAAGATGACGAGCCCGAGGATGACGAATACAGTGAGCCCGTGCGCCTCGATGAGCAGTTGCACCGCAACCTCACCAAGAACATGCGCAAAGCCCTGTCGATCAACGACCGCTACCGCTTCAAGCGCGAACTCTTTGGCAACAGCGAGCTCGACCTCAACGACGCCCTCGACATGGTGCAATCGATGAAGAGCTACGACGAGGCCACCGAGTACTTCTACGACGATCTGGGATGGGACAAGAACAATGAGGAAGTGCAAGACTTCATGAATATTGTGAAGCGCCATTTCCTGTAAATCGTTATCTATCTTAAAGCATCATAAACACAAAATAGGCAAGCCAACAACAACCACACATACATATACTACACATGGCAGGGAAATTATACATAGTGCCCACCCCTGTGGGGAATCTCGACGACATGACGCCTCGGGGCATCAAGACCTTGCGCGAGGCCGACTTGATACTCGCCGAGGACACCCGCACCAGCGGCGTCTTGATGAAGCACTTCGAGATTGCCACCCCCATGCGCAGCCACCACAAGTTTAACGAGCACGAGACCCTGCCGGGCCTGGTGCAGGAACTGCAGGCTGGCACCACCATGGCCCTGGTGACCGATGCCGGCACGCCGGGCATAAGCGACCCCGGCTTCTTGCTGGTGCGCGAGTGCCGCCGCAATGGCATCGAGGTGGAGACCCTGCCGGGCGCCACGGCATTTGTGCCTGCGCTGGTCAACTCGGGGCTGCCCTGCGACCGCTTCACCTTCGAGGGCTTCCTGCCTCAGAAGAAAGGCCGCGCTACCCGGCTGAGCCAGCTTGCCACCGAGCAGCGCACAATGATATTCTACGAGTCGCCCCTGCGGCTGGTGAGAACCCTCAAGCAGCTGGCCGAGGCATTTGGAGCCGACCGCGAGGCCTCGGTGAGCCGCGAAATTTCAAAAATCCACAACACCACCCGCAATGGCACGCTCTCGGAGCTGGCTACCTACTATGAGGCCAACGCGCCTCGCGGCGAGATCGTGATTGTGGTGGCTGGCCGTGAGCCCGAGGCCGCGGCGAAGGTCGACAAATACGCCAAATTTAAAAACAAGAATATTAAAACGTCAAGCATATGAAAATGAGAAGAATTTTATATATCATCGCCGCAGGCGTGGTGATATGCAGCATGGCCACCATGTCGTCGTGCAAGAAGGACAAAGGCCAGGTGAACAAAGTGAACCAGGACTCAATCGACAACCTGGCATTGACCGACTCGCTGGCAACCATACGCGCCGAGAAGGACACGCTCAATGCGCTCATGATGGAAGTGAGCGACGGCATGAACCAAATCCTCGACATGCAAAACCAGATGAGCGTGGAGAACCTGAACACCGACTCGCCCGACAAGAAGGCACAACTGCGCAACAGCATTCTCGCCATTCAGCAAGGCATCATCGAGCAGAAGCAGCGCGTCGACAACCTCGAGAAGCGACTCAAGCAGTCGACCAACTATAGCGACTCGATGAAGAAGCAAATCGAGAGCCTCAAGAAGCAACTCGACCACCAGGAGTCGATCATCAACAACCTCACCGCCCAGCTCGAGGCAGCCCACGTGACCATCAAGAACCTCAACACCAAGGTCGACTCGCTCAACACCGAGAACGCCAACGTGACTAGCGCCTATCACACCGCCAGCGCCAAGGCGCAGGAAGAGACCCAGCGCGCCAACAACCTGGTGAACGAGATGAACGTGTGCTACTATGTGGTGGGGTCGAAAAAGGAGCTCAAGAACCAAAAGATTATTGAGACCGGTTTCTTGAAGAGAACCAAGGTGATGGAGGGCGACTTCACGCAATCCTATTTCACCAAGGCCGACAAGCGCACCCTCAACCAGATAGCCCTGCACAGCAACAAAGCCCAGGTGATGTCGCGCCATCCCAAAGGCAGCTACGAGATTGTGGACGTGGGCGGCCAGAAGGTGCTCAAGATCACCAATCCGAGCAAATTCTGGGAACTCTCCAACTACCTGGTAATCAAGATTGGCTAAGAGCAACCTAAGCAATAGATCACGATATCAAGAGAAGGGGGGCACGCCTTGAGGCAAGCCGGCGGCACAATAGCGCATGATTTCACAATCAAGCACGCAAGCGCGCCGACTTTTTCAGAACGTGCCCCCTTTCTTCAATTTATATAGCACAACGATGACTAAAATCATACTGGCATTTGACAAGTTCAAGGGTTCGGCCACCTCGGCCGAGGTGGCCCAAGCCGCCAGCCATGTCCTACACGAGGCGATGCCCGAGGCCCAGGTGGTGACCGTGCCTGTAGCCGACGGCGGCGAGGGCACCGTGGCGGCCATTGCCCAGGCACTGCCGCAAGCGCGGCGGGTGAACGTGGAGGTGGCGGCCCCATTGCTGTCGTTGCCGCCCGTCGATGCCCAGTATCTCATCGACGAGGCCAGCCACACCGCCGTGATGGAGCTCTCGGCAGCAAGCGGGCTCACCCTGGTGCCACCCGCAGGGCGCGACGTGATGCAAGCCACCACGCTGGGCACCGGCCACATGATGCGCGACGCCATCGACCGCGGTTGCCGCCACATCGTCGTGGGCATAGGCGGCAGCGCCACCAGCGACTGCGCCACCGGACTGCTCTCGGCACTGGGCTTTGAGTTTCTCGACAGCGAGGGGCACGAGGTGTTTCCTTGCGGCGGAAACCTAGCCAAGATAGCCCGCGTCGACGACAGCGGCGTGCCCGATGCCGTGAGGCAGACGCGCTTCACCATCATGAGCGACGTGAGCAATGTGCTGTGCGGACCCGCGGGCGCCGCCTACACCTTTGCCCCGCAGAAGGGGGCCACGCCCCGGCAAGTGGAGCTGCTCGACCAGGGAGCCCGCAACCTTGCCCGGCTCATGCCCAGCGGCGTTGCCCAGCGGCCTGGAGCAGGCGCGGCAGGCGGCACAGGGGCAGGCATGATGGCATTTCTCAATGCACAGCTCATGCCAGGGGTCGACGCCGTGCTCGGCCTCTTGAAGTTTGACAAAATCATCGCCGGCGCCAGCCTCATCTTCACCGGCGAGGGGCGCATCGATGCCCAGACCGCCATGGGCAAAACGCCCGGCGGCGTGCTCAAGGCCGGCCACAAGCAGGGCATACCCGTGGTGGCGCTGTGCGGCACGCTCGACGCCAGCGTCGACGTGCGAGCGCTGGGCTTCGACGCCGTGCTGCCCATTGTGCCGGGCCCCGTCGCCATCGAGCAAGCCATGGAGCGCGACACCTGCTTGAGCAACGTGCGCCGCACCGTGTCACAAGTCATGCAACTTTTAAAAATATCGATATGAAGAGAATCCACGTTCTTATCCTTTTACTCATGGCAATGATGATTACACCCCTTGCCGCCCATGCCGGCAAAAACGCCGACGTGCAGCAAGCCCAAGCCCTCGCCCAGCGCCTCTCGCCCCGCTTGGCCAGCAAAGTCGAGTTCAGAAAACTGATGCTCAACGGCACCAAAGACGCCTTTGGCATCGAGGGCAAGAATGGCAAGGTGGTGATCACCGGCAACAACGCCAACTCGATGGCGGTGGGCCTGAACTACTACTTGAAAAATTACTGCCTGTGCACCGTCTCATGGTATGCCGATGTGCCTGTCGAGTTGCCTGCCGTGTTGCCCGACGTGACCACGCCCTTCACCTCGACAGCCCGCGTGCCCCAGCGCTTCTTCCTGAACTACTGCACCTATGGCTACAGCATGCCCTTCTGGCAGTGGAAAGACTGGGAACGATTCATCGACTGGATGGCCCTCAACGGCATCAACATGCCGCTTGCCATCACTGGACAAGAAAGCGTGTGGTACAACGTGTGGACCCGCCTGGGCATGACCGATGAGCAAGTGCGCAGCTACTTCACCGGACCCGTCTACCTGCCCTGGCACCGCATGTCGAACATCGACGGCTGGTGCGGCCCCCTGCCCAAGCAGTGGCTCGACGGGCAGACCGCCCTGCAAAAGCAGATACTGGCACGCGAGCGCGCACTGGGCATGCGGCCCGTGCTGCCCGCCTTTGCCGGCCACGTGCCCCGCGAGCTCAAGGCACTCTACCCCAACGCCGACATCAAGCACCTGGGCGAGTGGGACGGTTTTGCCGACCAGTACCGAACCTTCTTCCTCAACAGCGAGGACCCGCTCTATGCCAAGATCCAGAAGATGTTTCTCGAGGAGCAAACCCGGCTCTTCGGTACCGACCACATCTATGGCGTCGACCTCTTCAACGAGGTGGCACCGCCCAGCCTGGAGCCCGACTACCTCAACCAGGTGTCGCGCCACATCTATGAGTCGCTCAAGGCGGTCGACAAGAAGGCCCAGTGGCTGCAGATGGGGTGGTTTCTCTACTACCAGCGCAAGGACTTCACCCCCGAGCGCACCCGGGCCATGCTCACCGGCGTGCCACAGGGCAAAATGACCATGCTCGACTACTTTGCCGAGCGCACCGAGGTGTGGCGCATGCACGACAAGTTCTACGGCCAGCCCTACATATGGTGCTACCTGGGCAACTTCGGCGGCAACACCGTGCTGCACGGCAACGTCAAGCAGGCCGGCGAGCGCCTGGAGAAAGCCCTGAAAGAAGGCGGCGACAACCTGGTGGGCATAGGCTCCACCCTCGAGGGCCTCGATGTGCAGCAATTTCCCTTTGAATACATCTTCGACAAGGCCTGGACCACCCCGCTGGCCGACACGCAAGTGCCAGCCGAAGTGGCCTACCGCCACGCCGGCTACCACTCGCCACAGGCCCGCCAGGCCTGGGACCTGCTCTACAACCGCGTGCTCACCTTCCCGGCCAGCACCTTCTATGGCACCCCCGCCACCACCAATCCGGTACTGGGCAAACTGGGGCACCGCTCGGCCATGCGCTACGACCCGGCCCTGCTGGCCGATGCCTGGCGCCTGCTCGCTGCCCAAGACAGCGTTGTGACCGATGCCATGCGCATCGACCTGGTGTGGACCGGGCGCCAGCTGCTGGGCGACCTGTTCGGCTATGAGAAAACCCTCTTCGACAAGGCACTTGCCGCCCGCGACACCGTGGCCATGCACGAGTGTAGCAACGAGATGCTGAGCCTGCTGGGCGACATCGACTGCCTCAACGACCAGGAACCCCACTGCACCCTCGAGGCCTGGGTGAAACAAGCCCGCGCCCTGGGCACCAACAAGGCCACAAGCGACTACTATGAGATGAACGCCCGCCGCATCATCACCACCTGGGGCGGCGACCTCAACGGCTATGCCTGCCGCGGCTGGAGCGGCCTCATGCGCGACTACTACCTGCCTTGCTGGCAGGCCTACATCGACGAGGGCATGCAGGCAGTGCGCGACGGCCGCCCCTTCGACGAGAAAGGCTTCAAGCAGCGCATCGAGCGCTTCCAGCTGGCATGGTGCGAGCCCGGCACCCACCACGACACCGGCATGGACTACCCCCACGACGTGCTAGCCGTGTCACGCATGCTCATCAACAAGTACAAATCAGAGCTATCGGCTTTTATCCAAAGCCACGCAGCCACCACATCATCCAAATCATCGAAGTGAGCCGATGCATCCCCATCTTGCCATAATATCGCGAGTCGTAGCAGCAATAGCGCTCGCCGTCACCATGATGATGCCGTGCAGCCAGCCGCTCATGGCACATGCCTTGCCGCAGGAAGTGACCAATTATGGCAAGTGGTCGACTCTCGCCACGGCACAGCTCATGGCCATGGGCAAGGACTATGCGACGGTAAAAGCAAAGCCCGACAGCGCACTGCTGTGCTACTCGATTGTGGCCAATCGCTACTATGAGAAAAATCTCGACAGCAGGGAACTGCGTTGCAGCATCAAGGCAATGGTACTGCTCAGTTCCCTCTACATCAGCAGTTTCTATGACTATGCCAAGGCCTATTCCTATTGCATCCAGGCTCAAGCCTTGATAAAAAAGCATGGTTGCTACGACTTGTATCCCCAGGCATTGCTCAACATGGCCATCATAAAAAGCTACCAGCTCAATCTGGAGAATAACAATGCCCAGGGCATAAATGAAAAAATCATTTCGGCCTTCAAAAAAACGTTTCATTCAGCCATTAAATACAAGCAATGGGACATCGCCAACGCGGCCTTTGTCGACATGATGACCGAGACAGCCTTCAAGGGCAAAGCCAGTGTCATAGCCCAGGAGTCGGCCATCGTAAAGCATAAAATACCGGCTTGCTCCTCCACGCCGTGGCTTGACTATGACAAGGCCATGATCGACGGCGTTGCCGCTTACGACAAAGGCAACTACGACGCGGCACTCGCCTATTTCAAGACAATGATGGACAAAGTAGAAAGCGACCTGCCGTCGAACCGGATAGCTTTGCAGTCGCTTGCCCGAAATTTCCTGTGCATGGTCTATGAGAAAACGCACCGTTACGACCAGCTCATTGCCGAGCTGCACCACAATGCGCAACTCGCTCAGACTATGCACGTGAATGTGATTTTGTGTGACGCCTATCAAAACCTCTTTTACACCTATCAAACGCTCGGCAAGCCCGACTCGGCCGCAAAATACAAGTTGCTGTGGCTGCAAGTGAAGGCCGACCTTGAAAAAGACAACAAACTCAACAAGATTGACGAGACCCAATTCCTCTATGACTTGCAACTCAAAAATCAGCAAGTGAGAGAAGCCGCCATCACCAATCAAATGCATCGTTACATTATCGGAGCCATTTCCTTGTTCTCGGTCATCGTCATCATTCTCTTGATCATCGTCATCAAAAAATACCGGCAGGTGAATGAACAAAATCACTACCTCTATGAGCGCACTTTGAAACTGCTCGACAACGAGGGCAAAAGTTCCCGACTTGCAACGCCCGAGGCCAGTACCAGAGCAAAATATGAGCACAGCACGCTCGACGATGACGCCAAAACCCAGTTGCAGCAGCGCATTCTCGACGTGATGCGCAACTCGCCCGAGGTATACTCAGAGGACTTCAACCTCGAGATGCTGGCTAAGATGGTAAACTCAAACCGCACCAATGTGTCGCAGGCAGTGAATGAAATGTTTGCCAATTTCAAGCAGATGCTCAACGAGTATCGCATCAAGGAGGCCTGTCGCCGCATGAACAACGTGGCCGACTATGGCAACTACACCATTGAAGGCATCGCCCAAAGCGTAGGTTTCAAGTCAAGAACCAACTTTGCCGCCAATTTCCGCCGAGTCACCGGACTCACGCCATCGGACTACCAACGCATGGCAAAAACCAAGCGAAACTAATGCTTTTTTGTATTGCTGTATCTTTTAAGACACAATTACTGTGATTAAAATGTTTTAAATTGTCGATATTTTAAATATATTTGTAACAATTTAAAATCAAACAAGCCACCTACAGCAAATACATATAACCTCTAAAATTTACGCTAATGGCAAAAAACGGAATTACCAAGTTACTGACAGCAGCGATAGTGACAGCCATCGTTGTTGTCATTCATCCAGCCTGTGCGGGACAACGGCTGGAGCTCAACGGGGGAGCATTTCACCCCGTGGGCACACCTGCCCCCGACAGCAAGATGATACAGCTGCCTGGAGCCGATTACTCATTGTTCAGCAATCGCATTGCCAATCGTCACAGCTTTGCCACCCAGGGCTCAAGCTCGATGTACTCCCGGCCATCGGGCATAACGGCTACCTCTGGCACTACGACCCAAATGCGACTGCCAGCCAGCACTGGCAAGACGATGGCCTGGGCCAGCAAGTATGACGTGAGAGACGGTTCAAACCTGGGCTGGGTACAATTCACCCCCGAACCGGGGATGTCGTTCCAAACCTTATTTACAACCAATTATGCAGTGGGACTCTATGGACATCAAATCGTGGGCGACAGCCTCTATACCGGCTACATGGAGCTGGCTCAGACTCCCTATGGAGTAGCCTATGCAGCATTTCTCACGTCCACCGACATGAACACGTGGACAGGATTGATCAGACAAATCACCAAGCCCCAACTCATGGCCGTGGCCTGCACCCAAGGCAACGACGGGCTAGCCTATGGCCAGTTCTTCAATTCCAGCCTGACCGGATTGAAGTATGCCAAGACCGATTACAAAACCATGAAGCAAGAGGTAATAGGCAATGTGGCACACCAGATGGTGGCAATGGGCATGACCAGCACCGGCAAGCTCTATGGCGTTGCACTCGACGGCAATCTCTATGAAGTGAACACCAGCACAGGAGCCGAGACCAAGGTCGGACCCACCGGCTTGGTGCTTACAAAAAAGAGCGGAACTTATTATTACCAAAGCGGAAATATCGACAAGGCAACCGACACTTTCTACTGGGCAGCAGTCGACTCGACAGGCCGAAGCGCCATGTACACTGTCGACCTCACCAGCGGAGCTGCAACCAAGGTTGCCGACATTCCCAACAACACCGAGCTTGTGTCGCTCATGTTTCCACGCACGATAGCTCCTAACGCGCCTGCCCGTGTTGAGAACCTTGCTTTACTAACGCCAACGACCGAGCTGAAGGGCGACATCACATTCACTGCCCCAACCAAGACCGCTGGAGGCAGCGACTTGAGCGGCAGCATGACCTACTATGTGATGTGCCTGGGCGACACTCTGGGCACAGGCACCTGCAGTCCAGGCCAGAACGTGACGGTTGCGGCAACCTTTGCCATATCGGGCAGCAAGCGCATCATCGTGAATGTGGCCAATGCCGCAGGCACATCGGACGACGCACTTGTCACCAAGTGGGTAGGACCCGACCAGCCCAATGCAGTGACTGGCGTGGCGCTCAGCATCGACAGCGTGGGCAATGCCAAAGTATCATGGAACGCTCCTGTGGGCACAGTCAACGGAGGAAACCTAGACAGCGTTGTTTACAACGTGTCGCGGCTGGCAAATGGCGTTGAGACACAAGTAGCCCAAGGCATCACCGAACAAACCTTCTCAGAGAAAATCACCGACACCAACATGGCATCTTATACCTACACAGTCTATGCAGTGAGCGATGGCATGGTGAGTGAAGGCGCCACTTCCAACTCTGTGATATATGGAAATGCGATAGAAGTTCCCTATTTTGAGGATTTCCAGCAGAGCACCAGCTTTGATCTTTACACTGCGCTAGACTTAAACAAGGACGGAAGCACTTGGAAACTATCAAAAACAAATCGACGCAACAAGAACGGCAAAGCTATGGGCCCCTACATTCTGCAGGCTGTGGGATACAACGACGACTGGATGCTCACTCCAGCCATTCACTTGCTGCCAAACAAGGTATATCTCATCTCATTTGAGACCAATCTCGTCTTTACTGGCGCCAAGAATGTGAGTGACCTTGAAGTGAAGGTGGGTACAGGCGACAATCCTGCCAATTATGAATCCACTATCTTCAAGTCAAAAATAACCAGTACCCAGGCAACCAAAGACGGAAACGTCAAGCACAGCTTTGAGTTCATTCCTAGTGCCGAGGGTTACTATCGCATTGGTTTCCACGACTATACCAATATAGCAAACTCCTCGACAAACTCGTCGATAGTCATCGACGACATCGGCGTGCAGTACCAGAGTGAGACCTCGTCGCCCGACTCGGTTCAAAATCTTGTGATAAAAGCCGGCGACCAAGGAGCACTTAATGCTACAGTGAGTTTCATTGTGCCATCGAAGAATATCGACGGCAGCGCCCGCGACAAGTGCGACAGCGTGCAAGTGTTGCGCGACGGCACGCTGGTGCACACCTTTGGTGCAGCCAGTGCTGGCACAGCCCTCTCTTGTGTTGATGAGGGCATGAAGCAAGGCAACCACACCTGGCAAGTGATTGCCTATGCCGATGCCAACCCTGGCCGCCGATACAGCAAGGTAGCCTATGTGGGACTCGACTTGCCACAGCAAGTGAAAGGCATTCTCACCGACATGGGCAGCAATGTCGACATCTCGTGGGCACCACTCACCAATGTGGGCGCCAACGGTGGCTACATCAACCCTGCCGATGTGGAAGTTTCCTTCACGACGATTGGCAATTATGGCGCGGCAGGCAACGTTGTTGCCACCGCCAAGGGAACCGACACCCACGTCACAGTGGCCGATAACATGGACGAAGGCGCAGAACAAAGCCTCTATCAGCTTTTCGGTTTCGCTCAAAACGCTACTGGCAAGACCAGCGGCCTTGGCACAACAGGCCTCATAAAGGGTGCGCCCTATGCACTGCCTTACAAGGATAGTTTTGGCAATCTTCACAACGAACATGGATTCTGGTGGCGTGAATCCAGCACCAACTCCGACTACACCTGGGGCTTTTCCAAGGTGGGCATCGACGACGGCAGTTGCATGTCGTGGGCTTGCACCAGAGCTGACCAATGGGGATGGTTCAATCTGGGCAAAGTGAGCATGCAAGGCGCCAAGACTCCCATGGGCTATGTGTTTGTAGGCAACACCATGGCCAAGAATCCCATCAAGGTCTACTTCATGGTTGGGTTGCCCAACAATCAAGTCGATACCGTGAAGGTGGTCGATGTGGGCAGCCTTACCGCCGGGGCTTGGACCGAGATCGAGCTTAATCTCAAGAAATATGCTGGCCAGCGCTGGATTGAGCCCATTGTGAAAGCAGTGAGCACTGGCCCCGTGGTGGGCAACTCAGCAGGCTACAACTACATGTTGCTCGACAATTTCAATATCTTTGACCAGCTCGACAAGAACATGGCTGCACAGCACATAGAGCCACCCATGTGGGTGTCGGCAGGCAAGTTGAGCAAGGCTACTGTCACCGTGCGCAATCTCGGGAAAAATAAAGTTAGCAATTACAAGGTGATTGCCTATGTCGACGACACCCCGGTCGACACAGTCACCGTGACCGACAACCTCAACGCGGCTATGTCGAAACAAGTCACCATGCAACTGCCTATAAGCATTGAGAAGAAAGACAATGTCAAAGTCAAGGCTCGCGTGCTCATGGATGGCGACATGGACGAGAGCGATGACTACACTGCCGCAGCAACTGTAACAGTGCACGCCAATCCCGTTCCGGCCCCCGAGAACCTCGCAGGCGAAATACAGACGGACAACCATGTGCAACTCTCCTGGACAGCTCCCAATGTGAATGGTTTCAAGACTGTGACCGAGAACTTCGACAGCTACAAGGCTTGGAGCGAGAACTTCGGCGAGTGGACCAACATCAACAACGACAATGGCTACTGGGCCATCATGGCCGATGGGCACACCTATCCCGGGCAAAACGAGCAACACGGCTTCCTCATTTGGAACACCGATACCACCAGCTGGTGGACTGCCGGCGACCTCACTGCCCACTCGGGCAAGCAGTATGCCGCAGTCATGTTGCAGACCGATGCTCCCTACACCTCGGTTGAAGATGCAGAGCGCATATTAGGCAGCAAGCTGCTTGTGACACCCGAGCTGTCGGGCCGTGCGCAATCTATAAGTCTATGGGTGAAAAACATGAAATGGAGCGATGGAGATGACTTTGCCGAGAATATTCTTCCCTGCTATTCTACCACCGATTCCAAATTAAGCAGCATGCAAAAACTCGCCGACACCTATATAGTCAAAGGCGGCGAGTGGCAGCAACTCACCTATAGCGTTCCTGCCGGAACCAAGTTCTTCGGCATCTTGTGGAACACCGAGAATGGCTACATCTTCATGCTCGATGACATGAGCTACGAATCGGTATACGGAGGCTCACTGTCGCCTATCACGGGATACAACATTTACCGCGACGGCAAACTCGTGGCCCACACGGGCACAGTCACATCCTGGAATGATCCCGAGGGTGTCGACAATGAGCACACCTACAAGATTACAGCCACCTATGCCGACGGAAGCGAGTCGCCTTATTCCAATGAGGTGACAATAGTGACTACCGGTGTAGTTGAGGTTGAGCCAAGCCACGACGGTGCGCCCTATAACGTGTATACCATCGACGGCCGCGCAGTGAAGCTCAACGCTAGCAACCTTGACGGCCTCGATCCTGGCATCTACTTGATCAACAACAAGAAGCGAGTAATCAAGTAGTCACGCTTGTGCACACAGCTCAGTCACAATCGCCACGCTACCGCGCCGCGTGACGAGCTAGCATGATACAATTAAAGAGAGGATGTGATTCAAATATCGCATCCCCTCTTTGTTATGCGGCAGCAGGAAAAAGTATAAAGCCCGATATAGAGGAGGGAAATTGGGAAATCGAGTAAAAAAGTAGTAACTTTGCAGGCGCAAAAATGGAATGGATTCTCGACATATTGTCGCAGCACTCTGCGTTACAGGCCGTAATCATCCTGTCGATCATCTGCGCCAGTGGTTTGGCTCTGGGCAAGGTGAAGGTGCTTGGCATCTCGCTGGGCGTCACCTTTGTGTTCTTCATGGGCATCTTCCTGGGGCACCTGGGCTTCTCGATCGACCCGCAGGTGCTGCTCTATGCCGAGGACTTCGGGCTGGCGCTCTTTGTCTACGCTCTGGGCGTGCAAGTGGGTCCGGGCTTCTTCAGCTCGCTGCGCAAGAGCGGGCTGTCGCTCACCATGCTGGCCCTGCTGGTAGTGGTGATAGGCACCGTCTTCACCATACTGATGCCGGCCATGTTTGGCATCAAGCTCACCGACGCCGTGGGCATCATGTGCGGTGCCACGACCAACACGCCTGCCCTGGGTGCCGCGCAGCAGACGCTGGCCCAACTGGGGCAGCCCACGAGCGGAGCGGCGCTGGGTTGCGCTCTCACCTACCCCCTGGGCGTGGTGGGCGTGATACTCGCCATCCTGCTCATGCAGAAGACCATCGTGCACAAGGGCGACGTGGTGACCAGCAGCCAGGAGCAGACCGACCAAACCTATATCGCAGCCTATCGCATCGAGAATCCCGGCATCTATGGGAAAAAGATAAGTGAGCTTGCCAGCGTAGCCGGCGCGCAATTCATCATCTCCCGCCTGTGGCGCGACGGCAAGGTGAGCATACCATCGAGCGAGACTGTGCTCAACAAGGACGACCGCATCCTGGTGATCACCAACGGCGACTCGAGCGACACGATGAAGGTGATCTTTGGCGAGCAAGAGAAAACCGACTACAACAAGGACGACATCGACTGGAACGCCATCGACAGCAAACTGGTGTCGCGCCGCATACTCGTGACCAAGCCCAGCATGAACGGCAAGCGTCTGGGCGACCTGAAGCTGCGCAACCACTTCGGGGTGAACGTGACCCGCATCTTCCGCAACGGCATGAAGCTGCTTGCCACCCCCGACCTGCACATCTTGCTGGGCGACCGCATCACCGTGGTGGGCGAGGAAGCCTCGATAGGCAATGTGGAGAAGATGCTGGGCAACGCCGTGAAAGACCTCGACGAGCCCAACCTGATCTCGATATTCATAGGCCTCACCATAGGCCTGCTGGTGGGACTCATCCCCATCAGCCTGCCAGGCATCAGCAACCCCGTGAGGCTGGGACTGGCTGGCGGCCCCATCATCATAGGCATACTCATGGGCGCCTATGGCCCACGCCTGCACATGGTGACCTACACCACGCAGAGCGCCAACTTGATGATGCGCTCGCTGGGCCTCTCGATGTATCTTGCCTGCCTGGGCCTGGACTCGGGCCGCGACTTCTTTGCCACCGTGATGCGCCCCGAGGGGTTGACGTGGATAGGCACAGGCTTCCTGCTCACCGTGATACCTGTGCTCATCGTGGGCGTGATTGCCCTGAAAGGCATGAAAATCGACTTTGGCACGATAAGCGGCATGCTGTGCGGAGCCATGGCCAACCCCATGGCGCTCGACTATGCCCACGACTCGCTCAAGAGCGACCGCGCCTCGGTAGCCTATACCACGGTGTACCCGCTATGCATGTTTGTGCGCGTGATCCTCGCGCAGGTGATATTGCTTGCTTTCTTGTAAAAAAAAGATTAAATTTGCACCTGAAAAGCGATTTCTAACTGAGCCACCACGATGAGCAACCTGTCAAATACAACAGCCGACATCCACATTGAGCGCCCCGAGTACTGGACGCTTGAGCTGGGCCTGTGCCGCGACAAGGTGCAATACATGCTCTACGACGTGGACCAGGACAACTCGCTCATGGTGGGCTCCATCGCCCTCGACCTGAGTGCAGGCACCTACCTGAAAGCCCTGGAAAACGCCATCTACGACAACAACGTGCTGCTCGAGGAGTACAAGCAGGTGCGCGTGATGGTCGACTCCTCGCAATTTGTGATACTACCCCCTGCCTATGCCGACGAAATGACGGCCCAAGACGCCTTCGACGCCACCTATCCCGACGCCAAGGGCGACTTCGCCTTCTGCCAGCTGCCGCGATGCAACGTGGGCATCGCCTATGCAGCGCCCCAGGGCGTGATGAGCTTTCTCGACCGCACATTTGGCATGCCCACGGTGGTGCACCACCTCTACCCCTTGTGCGAGCACTACCGCCGCCAGGACGAGAACCGCGAGGTGGCTTGCCTGCACCTCAACCTGCACACCGACTATATCGATGTGCTCATCACCCGCGACCGCCAGCTCGTGATGGCCTGCAGCTATGCCTACAAGGACATCAACGACGCCGCCTACTATGCCCTGCACGCTTGGCAAACCTTCGGGCTCGACCAGCAGCGCGACGAGTTGCTCGTGACTGGCGACAAGCAACCACGCACTCAGGTGATACCAGTGCTGCGACAATATGTGAGCTACGTGATGCCGGCCATCTTCCCGGCAGCCGCACTCAAGATAGGCCAGGATGCCGTGAAAGCTCCACTCGAACTCATACTGCTTGCCCTATGCGTATAATTGCAGGAAAATATGGCCGCCGACGCTTCCAGGTGCCCACCAATATCACGGCACGCCCCACGACCGACATGGCTCGCGAGAACATATTCAACGTGCTGGGCAACTGGGTCGACTTTGACGGGCTCACCGCCCTCGACCTCTTCTCGGGCACCGGTGCCATGAGCTTTGAGTTTCTCTCACGAGGCTGCTCCATGGTCACCAGCGTGGAGAAGGCCGCCGTGCAATACAACTTCATCGCCAAGGTGAAAGCGCAGCTGCACGACAACGGCCTGGTGCAAGCGCGCGGCGATGTGTTTAAGTTTGTGGCCACCTGCAAGCAGCAATACGACATCATCTTTGCCGACCCGCCCTACGACTTGCCCAACTTTGCCGACGTGCCACGCCTCGTGCTCGAGTCGCGCATGCTCAAGCCCAGCACCATCTTCATCATCGAGCACAGCAAGGCCTACGACTTCTCAACCCTGCCCCACTACTACCAGCACCGCAACTATGGCAAAGTGAACTTCACAATCTTCAGGATGGACGACCCAGAGTGAGGAATCACTGCAAAAGAGCATAAAAATACCGACAATACACGCCATTGGTCGATAAAAAGTGGCTACTGGTCAATTTAACCGCCGAAGTATATTAAACTAAACATTATAAATCACGTCAAAGAAGCAAACGAGATAAACGAAGAAATCACAATAATTAACAATTTAAAATCAAGCGTTATGAAAAGATCTACTTTAACTTCAATGTGCGCAGTTATGCTCGTGAGCGGTCTGTTCATGACTGCACCAGCATCGGCACAACCTCAACGTGTCTCAGGCATGAGAGGCGAGCCCCGCACCGAGAGACCATCGGGAGGCAACAGCATGAGCCGTCCTTCTGCCGACAATAATTCCAGCCGCGAGTCGATGTCGCACTACGACAACCGTCAGGCAACGCGCACGGCACCCAGCGGTGACTACAACGGTGGCTCGATGAGCAGCCGCCAGCCCAGCTACAGCACAGGCCGCCCCAGCAGCAGCTATAGCCGCCCCAGCACCCCGATGACTACCAGCCGCCCCAGCAGCAGCTATAGCCGCCCGAGCGGCAGCATGCGCTCTGAAGCCAGCTATGGCAACTATGGCGAGCAAGTGACTCGCGCCAACAGCACCCCAAGGCCCAACAACGGCTACACGGGTCGCAGCGTGAATCCTGGTGTGAGCAATCGCAGCGTGAGCCAGCCTGGTATGGGCAACTCGAGCGCCAGCCGTCCAGCAGTCGCTCCCCGAGGTGGCCAATCGACCAATCCTGCCAACAATGGCGTGCATGCCAAAGGTTCCTACCTCGACAATGCAAGAAGAGAGGACTTTGGCAACCGCAATGGCGGCTCGATGAGCAGCCGAATGCCCAACTTCGACAATCGCGGTGGCAACCGCCCTGGTGGCAATGGCAACCGTCCTGGTGGCAATTTTGACAACCGTGGCGGCAACCGTCCTGGCGGCAATGGCAACTTCGACGGCCGTGGTGGCAATCGCCCCGGCGGCAATGGCAACTTCGACGGCCGCGGTGGCAATCGCCCTGGTGACCGCAACTTTGACGACCGCGGCGGTCATCGCCCTGGCGACCGTGACTTCGGCCATCGCCCAGGTGGAATGGGACCCGGCCACGATCCTGGCCGCTACGACAGGTTCCGCTATCGCGAGGGATTCCGTCCGCGCGGCGGCCGTCCCGATGGCCCAATGTTTGACCGCTACATGCGTGGTTGGAATCGCCCCTGGCGTCCTGCTCCACAGCCCTGGCGTCACAGCCTGTGGTGGTATCGCCCAGTGATACCCGTGGGCTTCACTCCGCTCACTGGTTGCCCGATCGTCGACGGCATCATAGGCCTCTACTTCGGCACAGCCTACGACGCATCGCTCAACTTCCTCTACTACAACGGATATAACATCGATGGCTACTACGACAACGTGATATATCTCGACAATGTGAACCTCTTCGGCTACACCTGGCCCGATGTGATGCTCAACTACGATCCCGTGAGTGGCCTCAACTATGCACAGTTCAGCTACTACATGACCTACGACGACGTGTATCGCTACAACCAGTTGTATAGCACGATGTATCGCACCTATGGCCGCCCCGTGCAAGTGGTGAGCGGGCTGTTCCCAGCAGTGACTTGGGTGGGTGGCGACGGCCGAGGCTACGTGACCCTGAGCCGCAACTACAACAACGGCCGCTTCTACACCTCGGTGTCGTTTGGCTACTAAAGATAGAACACAATACCGCTCACACGCTCAACAACCATCGTGAGCAACGGCGTAATACAGTGAGCAACGGCGCAGCATCTCGCCATCGAGCATGCCGCGCCGTCTTTTTTTGTGAGTGTGATGTTATGATGTTACACTTGGTTGAGGTCGAGGGTCATGCCCTCGTTGCCCAGGATGGTGTGGGGGAAAACCTCTTGGGCCTGGTGCAGCAAGATGGTGTCGTCGACATAGCGCTTGCTGTAGTGGCCCAGTATGAGATGCTTCACGCCCGCATCGCGCGCCACGGTGGCGGCATCGCGCGCCGTGCTGTGGTAGCGCTGCTTGGCTTGCTTGGCGCAGTCGTCGCCATAGGTCGACTCGTGGTAGAGCCAGTCGACGCCCCGCACCGCATTGACCACGCGCTTGCTATAGGCCGTGTCGCTGCAATAGGCATAGCTCACGCAATGGTCGGGCTCGGTGGTGAGCTCGGCATTGGGTATCACCACGCCGCCGGGGGTCACATAGTCCTTGCCCTGGCGCAGGCTGTTCATGTAGTAGACCGGCACGTCGTATTGCTTCACCCGCTCGGCGATGATGTGGCGCAGCTTGGGCTTCTCGGCAAAGAGGAAACCCACCGCGGGAATGCGGTGGCGCAGCGGTATCGTGGTCACCGTGATGGCGTTGTCCTCATAGATCACTGCCTTGTGGGTGTCGATGATGTGCCACTTGAGCTCATAGGGCATCTCCCGGCAGAAGTAGCCCAGCAGGTGCTGAAACTGGTCGGCGCCATCTTGAAAAATATGGATGGTGATGGTCCCCGTCTTGCCCAGCAAGGCCAATGTGGAGAGCAGGCCTGGCAGGCCGAAGCAGTGGTCGCCATGCAAGTGGCTGATGAAGATGTGATTGAGGCGGGAGAACTTCAATTTCATGCGCCGCATCTCGAGCTGGGCGCCCTCGCCGCAATCTATCATGTAGAGGTTGTCGCGCAGGTTGAGCACCTGGCTCGAGGGCAAGTGCTTGAGCGACGACGTGGCCGAGCCACATCCCAGTATGTTTAGTTCAAATTTAGTCATTTCAATATTTGTCGGTCGGCTGCCGCCCGACGGCATAAAATTAGTCATAATTTCCAAAAACTGCAAAAATTACTGCATGGCTTGCTGCAGCCACTGCCAGGCCCACTGGCCGAGCACCCAGGCCACCTTGAGCAGCACGACGATGAGCGCCAGCAGCACGACGATGGCGATGGCCGAGATGACTGCCTTGCGCCTCACCTGGGTCACGACCTGCTTGTCGCCGTTGATGTAGCCAGTGATGAGGTCGAGGTTGCGGCCATAGGAGCGGAAGAAGAAATCGATCACGTCGCCCGCCATGAATGGCAACATGCCCAGCACGACGTCGGCCACCACATTGAGCGTGACGGCCAGCGTGAGAGGCACCGAGCGCACCACCAGCAGGCTGTAGTAGATGGCTGGCACGGCGACCAGGCTCGAGACGATGTCGCCCACGCCGCCTGGCAGTATCATGCCCAGCAAGGGGTCGATGAAGTAGCGGTCCATCCACTTGGCCGACCACTGCATGAAGCGGTATA
>OMUK01000086.1 GCA_900314215.1 uncultured Prevotellaceae bacterium | reverse complement strand
TGAGCATGCCGCGGTTGCGGTTGACCAGCACCACAAAGTTGGCATACTTGCGCAGTTGTGGCAAGATGTCGCCCTCGGCACGCGACCAGCCCATGTGGTCGATCATCCACTGCTCCATCTCGTCGTAGCTGGAAAAGAAGGCGATGTCGCTGCCGCCGTTGGCAGCGGTGAAGGCTGTGTATAGCTTGTGGGGCTTGGATGCAGGATCGGCGGGGTGGCGGTCGAGTTGCGGCCACTTGCCGGCAGCTATCATCTGTATCCACTCGCCCACGCTCAGCGAAAGCGGCCCTGTGGGGTTGTTGAGCATCGTGCGGTCCTCAAGGTCGTGTATCTTGTCGTCGACGTCGCGCGGCTTGCTCTCGATGATGTTGCGGGCCTCTATCAAGTGGCGGGCCAGGGCAATCTTGGCGGCGGGCTTCATGAGGTAGCTGTCGAAGAAGAGCCAGTGGCTCAGGTCGTAGATGGCATTCACGTCGCTCTCGTCGTCGGGGTCTACGCCCACGGCCAGGTTGTATTCCACCGGGTCGGGTGCCGTTGCGTAGTTCTGGTCGAGCACCTTGTAGAAGAGGCGGGCCAGCCACTCGATGTTGTCGTCGAGCGGCGAGAGGGTGAAGTTCTCGTAGTTTTGCCCCTCGATGGTGTACCATATCACGAAGCGCAGGTCGTCGACATTGAGCTCGTAGTCTACATAGTCGTCGGCACGCTTGTAAAAGGGCAGGGGAGTGCCGTAGAGCCGCTCGTGCATCATCACAAACGAGCGCCACAGCCCGGCATCGGCTATCACGTCCTGGTAGTAGCCCGTCACAGCCAGCACCACCGCCTTGCGCGTGCCCTCGGGCAGGTTCACAAAGCGGTGGCTGTTGTCCCACAGCTGCGCCAGTCGCAGGGCAATGCGCATGTAGAATTTGTCCTGCTCAGTCACCTTGGGGTAATTGGGCTGCATCTTCATGAAATCCTTAACCGTAATATCCATAGTTTTCTCCTATATTCAATATCTATTGAATTGCAAATTTACTAATAAATTTTGGTATCGCGCGATGAAATGCTGCCTCGCTTGTGCCCAAAATGGTAGCAGGAGGGAAACCTTGGCGTTTGTCGGGTTTCTCTCCTGCTGCGACGTGTGTAATAATTTCTTAGTTATGGCTGTGCTTCAAATCATGAGATGCCACGTGGGTCTACACGTACTCGAAGGCCTGGCTCAGGTCGTCGATGATGTCGTCGATGTGCTCGGTGCCTATGCTCAGGCGCACGGTAGAGGGATAGATGTGCTGCTCCTCAAGCTCCTGGGGCGACAATTGCGAGTGGGTGGTGGTGGCGGGGTGGATGACGAGCGACTTCACGTCGGCCACGTTGGCCAGCAGCGAGAATATCTTCAAGTGGTCGATAAAGCGCCAGGCCTCGGCTTGGCCGCCCTTGATGTCGAAGGTGAAGATCACGCCGGCACCGTTGGGGAACAACTTCTTGTAGAGCTCGTGGTCGGGGTGCGAGGGCAGCGACGGGTGGTTGACACGGGCCACCTTGGGGTGCTTGGAGAGGAAGTCGACTACCTTGAGGGCATTCGACACGTGGCGCTCTACACGCAGACTCAGTGTCTCGAGACCCTGCAGCAGTATCCAGGCGTTGAAGGGCGAGATGGTGGCGCCGGTGTCGCGCAGCAGCACGGCACGCACGCGGGTCACAAAGGCTGCCGGGCCGGCCACGTCGGCAAAGACGGCACCGTGATAGCTGGGCTCGGGTTTGCCCAGGGTGGGGTATTTGTCGGCATGGGCCTTGTAGTCAAAGTTGCCGCCGTCAACGATCACACCGCCCAGCGAACTGCCGTGGCCGCCTATAAACTTGGTAGCGCTGTGCACCACCACATTGGCGCCGTGCTCGATGGGGCGTATCAGGTAGGGCGTGCCGAAGGTGTTGTCCACTATCACTATCGTGTCGTGCTTGTGGGCTATCTGCGAGATCTTGTCGATGTCGGTCACGCTCGAGTTGGGGTTGCCGAAGGTCTCGATGAGCACGGCCTTGGTGTTGGGCTTGAAGGCTGCCTCCACAGCGTCGAAGTCGGCTGGGTCGACCAGCGTGGTCTCGATGCCATACTGGCTCAGCGTGTGCTCCAGCAGGTTGGTGGTGCCGCCATATAGGTTGTCGGCTGCGATCACGTGGTCGCCGGCCTGGGCCACATTGAGCACGCTGTAGGTCACTGCTGCTGCGCCGCTGGCCAGTGCCAGTCCGGCGGTGCCACCCTCGAGAGCTGCGATGCGTTTCTCGAGCACCTCTTGGGTAGAGTTGGTGAGTCGGCCGTAGATGTTGCCTGGGTCGCGCAGGCCGAAGCGGTCGGCGCCGTGCTGGCAGTTCTTGAACACGTAGCTTGTGGTTTGATAGATGGGCACGGCGCGGCTGTTGGTCACAGGGTCGGCCTCTTCTTGTCCCACATGCAGTTGCAGAGTCTCAAAATGCAGTTTCTTGTTTTCGTTGCTCATTGTCGTTGTTCCTTTCTTATGCTTAGTTATAGATTGTGTTCTATTTGTTTTTGACACTGCAAAGTTCTATCAAAATCACTTACCATGCAATAGTTCTTTAAAACTTAGTAAATAATTCTATTTTATCCTAATATATTTATTTATAACAGAATATTATTTTGAATAATTTTCATTTATCAAGAATAAAATTCTTTCAAAAATTGTGATATCTGCGATTCTTTCATTTCAGCAGTCGCTGGCCAGCACAACACGCCAACAGTGAGGTGAAAAGTGTCATATTTTATGTATATTTCATGAATTTCTTAAAAAATATAAGAAAAATGTTCAAAAAGTTTGGAAATATGATTTATTTCACTTAATTTTGTTTAAATCTATAAAAACATATAGGGAAATTTAAACTAAAAGAAAGGGAAATTTATGAGAAAACTATTACTCTTACTCGTGGTTGCCTGCAGCGTGACACTCACAGCCAGTGCCTACACTGCCAGCGACTCGGCGGCGATGGCAAAGAAATTCTCGGCATCGACCCGCATGTTTCTCGCCCGGCGCGCGGGCCTTGTTGCCGACACGGCTAGTGCAGTCCAGCTGCCCGCAAGCATCAAGGGCGGCCGGCGTGCACCCTCGATTCGTTATTCGGGCAGCAGGTCGATGCAGGATGTGGCTCAGAGCCACGTCGACAACGGTGTGGAAATGATCGACGCCTTCATAGGCCTCAACGGCACTTCGGTTGACGCACTCGAGGCCCTGGGCGTGAAAATTCAACGTGTGTTCAAGGGCTTTGTCACCGCTAGCATCCCGGTCAACAAGATTGAGAGCGTGGCTGCGCTGGGCAGCGTGAAGCGCATCCAGGTGGCCGAGGTGATGAAGGTGATGACCGACAGTGCCCGCAGTCAGACCAATGTGGACAAGGTGATCAACGGCGTGAGCAACAACTTGCCGCGCAACTATGATGCCACCGGTGTGATTGTGGGTGTGGTCGACACGGGCATCGACCCCCAGCACGAGGCCTACAACGATGCCAATGGCAACACGCGCATCAAGCGCATTTACCAGGTGAAAACGGTGATCGTAAGCCGCGACTCTGTATATTATAAGGAGTGTTTCTATACCGATTCTACCAAGTTTGCCAGTCTGGAGCCTGACTGCGACGACGAGTCGCACGGCACCCACACCAGCACCACGGCAGCTGGCAAGAAGATAAGCACTGCCTATGGCGACTTCCTGGGCATTGCTCCCAACTGCGACATCTACCTGTGCGGCCTCTCGGCACTCTACAATACCTATATTGCCAATGGCGTGAGCTATATCACGGCCTATGCCGACAGTGTGGGCAAGCCGTGCGTCATCAGCCTCAGCCTGGGCGGTGTCACTGGCCCGCACGATGGCTCCGACTACATGAGCCAGGTCTACACACAGGCTACTGAGAACCCTGGCCACATCCTGGTGCTGGCTGCAGCCAACCAGGCAGGCAGCGACATGTATGTGTACAAGGCTGGCGCCACTGCCGCCTCGCCGATGGTCACCCGCTATCAGCAGAAGATGTTCAGCGATGTTGGTCGCGGCGGGTTGTACTACAATAGCGGTACTGCCAGCGCCTGGGCCCGTACGGCAGGTGTGCCTCTGGCAGCCAAGGTCATGGTCATCAACTCAAGTACGGGAGCTGCTGTGTGGACATCCAGTGAAATCACAGCCAGCAGAATGAATAGTAAGGGCTACTATTCGGTTTCGGGCATCTCCAGCTATTATAGGGCTTACACCAGTATATCTCAGAACAGTCATCTTTATGTAGCAATCGATCAGGACGCCAACAGCGGCAAGTACAATGTGATGTTTATCCCCTACAATCTGTTCTCTCGTTCTTATAGCAGCAGTAGTGGCTCTTATGTGAGCAACTACGAGATTGCCTTCATGGTGTATCCTGCCAGCACCAATGCCAGCACCGACATCGATATGTGGGAAGGCGGCTACTATGGCAACTTCGAGGGTGGCACAGCTGGCGACTACACTGCAGTGCAGGGCAGCGATAAGTGCTCGGCTTCGAGCGAGTGCTATGCCAGCGGTGCGATCACCGTGGGCGCCTATGTGTCGAAAAAAACGTTTACCGGTGCCAATGCCACCTCGGGCTACACGGTGACCTCGAGCAATAGCTTGGGCGACATTGCCAGCTTCTCAAGCTATGTCGAAGACGGCTACGGCCCCGACCACGCCTATACCATACCGTGGATTACGGCTCCCGGGCAAACGATTGTGGCAGGTGTGAATCATGAGGACACACAAAACTATGGTACATCGGTGAGTGGCTCGGAATACCAATACATCACCCAATCTAACAGCACGAGCTACTTTGGCACGATGAGTGGTACCTCGATGGCTACGCCTTGCGTGGCCGGTATCGTGGCGCTGTGGTTGCAGGCTCACCCCAAGTGGACGGTCGACGACGTGCGCAACTGCATGCGTGAAACGGCCATTCACGACGACTACACCGCTGGCACCTACAGCACTCACTTCGGCAACGGCAAGATCAATGCTTTGGACGCTTTCACCATCTCTACAATGGATGAGGTTGTGGCCAGCAAGTCGGTGGACAATGTGGTGTCAGTGCTCGACGACGACCTCACCTGCGTATATGTCGATGATAAAAACAGCGTGCTTTATTGCAAGGACTCGGGCGGCTATGCCTCTCAAGAAGCGGTGACTGGCGACGAAATCGACTATGTGAAGAAGGTTGGTCTGCAAACTGCCGACTGGGATCAGAGCAACTGGGTGGCTGTGAAGCTGCCGCGTGCGATCACGACGACCGACCCCGCCTACACGGGCAAGAAGCTCACCGGCGTGAAGGGCACCTATACCGACGCAGTTAATCCCACGATTACCGCCAGCGACATGCCTGGTGTGGATGGCGATGGTTCTTACTCGCTCAACAACTATGTGGCTGCCAACTTTGGCGGCACGCAGGCGGCTACTGTCTCGTATGACGGCACCAACTATCACACCTATTTCTTCATCACTCCCAAGCCCTGCGAGATTGTGAAGTTGAACTGGGCGCGCTACGATGGCACCAACTTCACCGTTCCCACCCACTATGGCACGAGCAACGCGGCTGGCCTGAGTGGCAGTGCCGCTGCCGATTTCTCGATGCTGAGCAGCAGCAGTTATGAGGCCGACAATGTATACTCCTTCAAGGCGCTCATCAAGCGCAGCACGGGCAGCTCAAGTGTGGCACGTCGCGCCACGAGCGCTGGTGGCTACATCGTGTGCCCGCTTGAGAACGTGGAGGCCGCAGGCACCGACAATGGCAGCGTGGTGACTGCTGTGAACGACGTGACTGCCAGCAAGGCTGTGAGGCGCATCATGTACTACAACACGCTGGGCATGGCCAGCACAGTGCCCTTCGCCGGCATGAACGTGGTGGTGACCACCTACACCGACGGCACTAGCACCGTGATGAAAACGGTGAAATAGCTTGCCCCGACGGCACACGATACAGCACCCGCGCCGCTTTCAATCGCAGTGGCGCGGGTGCTTGCTTTTTGAAAACAGCCAGACTCGTGCAATGGGAGCCTGGCTGTTTTGCAGGATTGTTATTGGATTTGAATTTAGAATTCGGCGTTGTTGGGCGTGCGGGGGAAGGGAATCACGTCGCGTATGTTCTGCATGCCGGTCACAAAGAGCACCAGGCGCTCGAAGCCCAGACCGAAGCCAGCGTGAGGCACGGTGCCAAACTTGCGGGTCTCGAGATACCACCACAGGCTCTTGGTGCCCATGTGGCGACGGTTGATCTCGGCCATGAGTTTGTCGTAGTTCTCCTCACGCACCGAGCCGCCTATGATTTCGCCTATCTGCGGGAAGAGCACGTCGGTGCCCTGCATGGTCTTGCCGTCGGCGTTCTGCTTCATGTAGAAGGCCTTGATGTCCTTGGGATAGTCGGTCATGATCACGGGTTTCTTGAAATGCTCCTCCACCAGGTAACGCTCGTGCTCGCTGGCCAGGTCAACGCCCCAGCTCACGGGGAACTCAAACTTGTGGCCATTCTTCTGAGCCTCCTCGAGTATCTTCACGCCCTCGGTGTAGGGCAGGTGCACAAAATTCTCCTTGAGCACGCCCTCGAGGCGCGCGATGAGGCCGTTGTCGATCATCTTGTTGAGGAATGCCAGGTCATCCTTGCAGTGGTCGAGGGCATACTTCACGCAATACTTGATGAAGTCCTCCTCGAGAGCCATGAGCTCGTCGAGCTGCATGAAGGCGATTTCGGGCTCAATCATCCAGAACTCGGCCAGGTGGCGGGGCGTGTTGCTCTGCTCGGCGCGGAAGGTGGGGCCAAAGGTGTAGATGGCGCCCAGCGCGGTGGCTCCCAGCTCGCCCTCGAGCTGACCGCTCACGGTGAGGCTGGTGTGCTTGCCAAAGAAGTCCTGGCTGTAGTCTACGTGGCCGTCGTCGGTCTTGGGCACATTCTCGAGGTCGAGGGTAGTGACCTGGAACATGTCGCCGGCGCCCTCGGCATCGCTCTCGGTGATGAGCGGCGTGTTGAGGTAGAAGAAACCGTGGTCGTTGAAGTACTTGTGAATGGCAAATGCCAGGTGGTGGCGTATGCGCATCACGGCGCCAAAGGTGTTGGTGCGCATGCGCAGGTGAGCCTTCTCGCGCAGGAACTCAAAGGTGTGTCCTTTCTTCTGCAGGGGGTACTCGGCCGGGTCGGCGGTGCCGTAGATCTCGATGGTCTCGGCTTGTATTTCCACGCTCTGGCCCTTGCCCTGCGACTCCACCAGCAGGCCCTCCACGTGCAGGCTGGCGCCGGTGGTGATGGGCTTGAGTTGCTCGTCGCTGAAGCGCTCGAGGTCGATTACGATCTGGATGTTGTTGATTGTCGAGCCGTCGTTGAGGGCGATAAACTGCACGTGCTTGTTGCCGCGGCGGGTGCGCACCCAGCCCTTAACGCACACCTTCTTGCCCACCAGGGCGGGGTCGAAGATGTCGACAATCTTGGTTCGTTGTAATTCCATATTATATGATAAAATGAATTTGGTTTATTTCTATATATGTTGAGTTGTGAATACAAAACGCAATTCGACCGGGTGGGGATATTGTTCCGGCCGAATTGCTGATGAGTTTCTTGATTATTCGAAGCTGCCTTGCTTCAAGAAGTTCACTTCTTCCTGGGTGAGGTAGCGCCAGCGGCCGCGGGGCAGGTTCTTCTTGGTGAGGCCTGCGAAGTACACGCGGTCGAGCTTCACCACATGATAGCCGAGCGACTCAAAGATGCGGCGCACCACGCGGTTGCGTCCCGAGTGAATCTCGATGCCGGCCTGCTTGCGGTCGGTGGGCGAGACGTAGCTCACAGCGTCGGCGTGGATTGGGCCGTCGTCGAGGTCAACGCCGTCGGCGATGTGCTGCATGTCTTCCTCGCTGATGGGCTTGTCGGTCCACACTTGGTAGATTTTCTTTTTCACATATTTTGGATGGGTGAGCTTAGAGGCCAGGTCGCCATCGTTGGTGAGCAAGAGCACGCCTGTGGTGTTGCGGTCGAGGCGGCCCACCGGGTAGATGCGCTCCTCGCAGGCACCCTTCACCAGGTCCATCACAGTCTTGCGGCCGTTGGGGTCGTCGCTGGTGGTCACGGTGTCTTTGGGCTTGTTGAGCAGGATGTAGACCTTGCGCTCGCTCATCACTTCCTTGCCGTTGTATTCCACGGTGTCCTTGGGAGTGATCTTCACGCCGAGCTCGGTCACGACCTCGCCGTTTACCTTGATCAGGCCCTTCTGGATGAGCTCGTCGGCCTCGCGGCGCGAGCACACGCCGGCGTTGGCCATAAATTTATTGAGTCGTATCTGAGTGTTAGGATCGATGATGGGCTGCTCATATTCCACAGGCTGCGGGCGTGGCGTGAAACGCATCTGCGGGCGTGGACCCTGTGGCATGCGCTTCTTGGGCTGCTGGCGGTTGTAGCCGCCTGGGCGCTGCTGGTAGCCGCCTGGGCGCTGCTGGTAGCCTCCTTGTGGGCGGTTGTAGCCGCCCTGGCGCTGCTGGTAGCCTCCTGGCTGGCGGTTGTAGCCGCCCTGGCGCTGCTGGTAGCCGCCTTGTGGACGTGGACGATAGCCGCCCTGGCGGTTGTAGCCGCCCTGGCGTGGCTGGTAGCCACCCTGGCGGTTGTAGCCCTGGCGTGGCTGGTAGCCGCCCTGCTGGGGCTGCTGTGCTGCGCCCTCGGCGGTGTTGCCGGCTGCATCGTCGGCAGCAGCGGGGTTGTTGCCTGCGGCTTGCTGGCCATAGCGGTTTTGCTGATAGCGTGGCTGGTAGTTTCCTCGTGGTTGATAGCCCTCGCGCGACTGGTTGTAGTAGCCGCCCTGGCGGCTATAACGTGGCTGGTAGCCACCTTGACGCGACTGGTTGTCTTGTGTTTCACGACTGTAGTCTGTCATCCTCTCATAGCGGGGAGACTCGTTGTCTTCAATTGCTGGCTTGACCTCGCTTATGCGCGGTCTTTTCGGCTTTTTCTCTAAATTCTCATCCATAATTGCTGGAATCTTTTAATGGTTAATACAATTTTTTTAAATAGTTAGTTTTGATACGGCCCTCTCGGCCTTGGGATAATCTCAAATAAGCAATAATGCGTGAATATCTGTTTTACCCTAAAAATCTGTGACAAAGTTAGTGCTTTTTCCGAAATAACAACACTTCGCCCCTATAATTTTCATTAATTTTTGCCAAAAAGCCACTTTTCTTGCCCGCCACTTCCCGTGGCTGCGCCCTAATGCTAACTGTGGAGGCGCTTGCAGCGCCCCGCAGGGGTTTCTTGCAGGCTCTCCCTGCCGCTGCTCGGGAGGCAGGCAACACAGCGGCACAGGATTGCCCCCAATGCCACGCGCCGGGCTCCTGCAAGGTGAAAACAAAAAAGAAGCTTGAAAACCTAAATTTTCAAGCTTCTCGTGTGGGGTGGTGGGCGTTGACGGATTCGAACCGCCGACCCTCTGCTTGTAAGGCAGATGCTCTGAACCAGCTGAGCTAAACGCCCAAAATGCATATTCTCGCGAAATGCGTTGCAAAGGTACTACAAAATTTTGATTGCACAAATTTATTGTCGCTTTTTTTGATTTTTTCTTGCATATCGTGCAGCGGGGCGCGCGGGTGCCAGTGGCGATTTTTCATCACAAATCACGCTTGTGCATGAAAAATGCCAGAAAATAGAGAAAAATGCCAATAAACTGGAAAAATAGTTGCTAAAAAATTTGGAATTACCAATTTTGGTGAGTAATTTTGGAGTAATCTAATGAAAAAGAGATTTCATGAGATAGAACTGATTACGATATCTGATGAAATATATATGTTTTTATAGATTGTAGATTTTTAAGGAGCCAACGCTGTGAAGCGCAGGCTCTTTAATTTTCTCTTTGCCTTTATATTGATTTTCAATCAATTATGGTGTGTTTTTCCCATTATCTAATGAATAAATCACTAATCGATTGCTTTTCAACATTGACTTCCACAACGCAACAAAGCACTGATACAAACCTGTAGGGGCCGATCTTGTGTCGGCCCACAAATACGGTTCCATCCTATTAATTATCAATGAAATAGGATGTGACATTGTCGTGGGCCGGCACAAGACCGGCCCCTACAGGTCGGTCTTTGTCTTCCTCTAGTAATGATAAATAAAAGTATACAAGTAATAATTTATCAACCAGAGTCAACCCAAATCAGGAAAGGACACCCACAGCGCGGGCTTAGAACTGGAAGTAGATGAAGGGCTGGATGTCGCTGTTTTTCACTTGAATCACCAGGAATATCACCGCCACGAGCACGAGCGAGTGCACGATGAGCGGGCAGCGGCGCAAGGTGGAGATGATGCCCTCTTGCCACTTGTCGGGCAGGTAATGGGTGACGAAGCCAAAGAGCATGATAGCCAGCACATAGCGGTAGCCTACCACTACTTGCGAGAAGAGTTGCGCGTGGAAGTTGGTGAAGATTTGCTTGATCACTGTGGCTGCCGTGGCAAAGTCGTCGGCCCTGAAGAAAATCCAGGCCAGGCACACAAAATGGAAGGTGACCACGATGGCCAGCACGCGGCGCCAGCCGTGGCTCTTGTAGTGGCGGTCGCGGTGCAGGATGGTCTGGCTGAAAAACTTGTGGGCACATAGCGCCAGGCCGTGCATGCCGCCCCAGGCCACAAACTTGAGCGCGGCGCCGTGCCACAGGCCGGCGAGCAGCATGGTAACCATGAGGTTGATATACTGGCGCACCTTGCCCTTGCGGTTGCCGCCCATCGAGATGTAGATGTAGTCGCGTATCCAGGTGGAAAGCGAGATGTGCCAGCGGCGCCAGAAGTCGGTGATGCTGCTGCTCTTGTAGGGCGCGTTGAAGTTGATGGGGAAGTGGAAGCCCAGCAGCAGTGCCAGGCCTATGGCCATGTCGCTGTAGCCCGAGAAGTCGCAATAGATTTGCATGGCGTAGCCATACACGCCCAGCAGGTTCTCCAGTCCGCTATAGGCCATGGGGTTGTCGAATACCCGGTCTACAAAGTTGAGACTGATATAGTCGCTTATCACCGCCTTCTTGAAGAGGCCTATGGCGATGAAATAGACGCCGCGCGCCAGCATCTCGCGCGAGATGTAGATGGGTTTCCTGATTTGCGGCGTGAAGTCGCTTGCCCTCACGATGGGGCCTGCCACCAGTTGCGGGAAAAACGACACATAGAAGGCGTAGTCGAGCAGCGAGGGCACCGGCTTGAGCGTGCCGCGGTAGATATCGATCACGTAGCTCATGCTCTGGAAGGTGAAGAAGCTGATGCCCACGGGCAGGAAGATGTCCCACGGCTGGAAGTTGCAGCCAATCATGTTGGCCACCATGCCCACAAAGAAATTGGTATACTTGAAGTAGGCCAGCAGCCCCAGGTCGATCACAAGGCTTAGCACGAGCAGCCGGCGCTGGCACTGGCGCGAGCCCGTGTTGCGGGCTATGGCGGCACCTATCAGGTAGTCGCTGGCGGTGACCAGGGCGAGCAGCAGGAAGTAGATGCCGCTGGTCTTGTAGTAGAAGTAGTAGGAGAAGAGCGTGACGTAGAACAGCCGCGCCTTGAGCTTCCCGGCAAGCAGCAAGTAGCCCGTGATGAAGATGAGGAAGAAAAACACGAAGAATCCGCTCGAGAAGATGAGCGGTTCCTGTGGGTTATAGGAGAGGAGGTGTAGTAGTCGATCGAGTATCACCGTCATTTTTGTTATTGCTTTTCAAGTGCCTTGCGGCGTGTGTAATTTTTATAGCCTGCCTTGATTGAGTCGAAGAATTTGCCAGCCAGCAGTTTGCCGCCGCCATAGCTCAGGTGGGTGTAGTCCTTGGCGGCCTTGTGCTGCTCCACGAGGCGGCCTATGCTGCCCTCGCCGCCCATGGCGTCGAAGAGGTTGTAGAATGCCACATGCTGGTCGGCGGCCATGAGCTGTTGCAGTTCCACAAATTGTGGCACTTGCTTGATGGTGTGGATGCCGCCGCCCGAGCGCGAGTCGTGGTCGGTGACGCTCATCACCAGTATCGAGGCGTGGGGGAATGCCTTGCGCAAGTTGGCGATAAAGGCGGCATGCTCCTTAAGCACATATTTCATGATGCCGGTCGACGAGCCCTTGTCGGCCACATTCAGGCCAAAGTGCAGCACAATCAAGTCGTAGGGGCGCAGCTTGGCGTAATCGGCCAGTGTGGCGGCATCGATCGAGCCCAGCGTCAAGCCCGACGAGCCACGCAGACTGTAGTTGTCGACCACCACGCCATGCTCGCCCTCGAGGCCGGCGCCCAGCAGCATGGTGCCTGCTCCGGCGCCGCTCAGCTTGAAGGTTGCCTTGCTGGCGGCAGGCGAGGTCAATCTCACCTGCTGTATGCGGTGGCTGGCAGGCACCTTGCTGGTGATGCTCTTGCCGCCCTGCTGCACCGTCACGGTGGCGCCGGCAGGCGCGCGCAGCAGCAGTTGCGCCACCGTCCAGCTGGTGGAGTGGTAGTCGCCCTTGAATCCCGTCACCGTGAAGCTTGAGCCGCTGCTGGCCGTGTAGTAGCGCTGGTTCAAGCCTTGTAGCGACTCGTTGAACGGCATCTTGCCGGCGGTCACGTGCTCGTCGAGGCTGCTGTAGCTCACGCCCACGTTGCTTATCTCCTTGTTGATGGGGTTGCCGGCATCGAGCCAGCCCGCTCCATAGCCGCCCCAGGCCTCTTGCAGCTGCTCGCGCAGGTCGCGGGTGAAGATGTCGCCCTCGGTAAACGAGTCGCTGAAGTAGGCCACGCGCACCGGGCGGTCGAGTTTTTCAACCTGGGCCAGTGCCTCGTAGAAGTGGTCCATCGCCAGTGTGTCGCCGGTGCCATAGTCCACGATGTGCTCCACGCCGTCGGGCCACTCTTCCTTGAAGTTGATCACCTTGTGGCTCTTGGTCACCACCTTGGGCTTGGGCGCCTTGGGCGCCACCGGGGGCAGGAGTGCGGAGTTCTGAGTCGAGTCGGCCTGGGGGTCGAGGTCGCTCAGCAGGTCGACCTTGCGCAGCTGCACGCCGTCGATGTTGAGGGGTGGCAGAAACCACATGAGCAGCAAGATGGCCACTGTGGTTGCTACGATCTCAAATGTGTGAAAAACGTATTTCATTGTCCATTTTCAATAAAAAATGGCACCGGCTCGTCGCGGTAGGCATTATATAGCTTGTAGATTTTAAGCCTGGGGGCTAGCGGTGCGACGGTGCAAATTTAACCTAATATAACATCCTAACCAATTATTTATTCAATTTTTTCTTCTCCAGCGCTCGCGGCAGCGTTGCATCGGGCTGCCAGATTGGCGAAATAAAACGGTAGAATAGAGTGCCTTCTTGCCCGAAATTGAAGAAACCCGGTATTTCGACGTTAAAAAGGTGTAAAAAACCTACAATTGCCCTTTTATATCTTAAAGGCTTGCCCCCATTTTGTCCCAAAATATTAATTTTACACCGAGAAAAGAGGGCTCGTTGTCTAAAATTGGACAGCAATACTCCCAAATTCTCATGATTTTATTGTAAATTTGCATTTCAAAACGACATAGATTTTTTTTAATCGATGAACAAGAAATTCCTGCTATATGCGTTATTGTGCCTCATGCTGGCCGGCGTGGTCACGTCGTGCAACAAAGACGACGACGATTCCAACAATATAGACTACTACACCACCAGCTACACCTCCACACTGGTGTCGGCCTTCTCGCTGGGCAACAACGACGATGTGCTCTACAATCTCGATTCGGTAAATTTCTCGATCGACCAGGCCCGGGGACTCATCTACAACGCCGACTCCCTGCCGGTGGGCACCAATGTGACCCACCTCACGGTAAGCATGACCTTCCCCTATGCAGTGAGCCAGGCCCAGTTTCACGTGACCGGCGGCACCGTGATGAGCGACACCACATTCAACTACTCGAGCACCACCACCGACTCGATCGACTTCACTGGCACGGTGAAGCTCGTGGTCACCAGCTACGACGGGGCTCACACCCGCACCTACGATATCAAGGTGAACGTGCACAAGACCGAGCCCGACTCGCTCAGCTTCAGTCAGAGCCTGCGCCGCGACCTGCCTAATGTGAACTCCACATTGAACGCCGCCCGCTGCGTGCAGCAGGGCGACACCTACTACTGCCTCACACTCGACGGCAGCAACTACCAACTCAACAGCGCCGCCAATCCCGGGCAAGGCACTTGGCAGGTGAAGACGCTCAACTTCCCCTTTGTGCCCGTGGTGAACTCATTCACCGCCACCAGCGACGCCTTCTATATCCTGAGCAATGCCGGCGAGCTCTACCGCTCGACCGACGGCGGCGACACCTGGAGCGACTGCGGCGTGCAGTGGCACACTGTGCTGGGCGCCTGGGGCAACAAGGCGCTGGGCGTGAGCTACGACGGCAGCACCTATCGCCACGACGAGTATCCCCGCCCCAGCGGCTACAGCCTCACCGAGGTCGAGGACTCCTTCCCCGTGGCCGAGGCATCGCCCCTCACTCCTGCCACCAACGAGTGGACCATCACCCAGCAGTCGATGCTATTTGGCGGCAAGAGCAAGACCGGCAACCTGCTGGCTACCTCGTGGGGCTACGACGGCACCACCTGGGGCGAAATCACCAATCATAGCCTGCAATCGGGCATACCCGCCATTGGCGAGGCAGTGATTGTGCCCTATGTGAGCTACAGTGTCGACAGTACCAATCATGTGGCCACCGAGCGCGTGACCTGGCTGCTCATGGGCGGCCGCCTGGCCAATGGCTCGCTCAACACCACCACCTATATATCCTACAACCAAGGCATCTCCTGGACCAAGGGAGCACAGCGCATGCAACTGCCAAGCTACATGCCGGCCTTCTATCAGGCACAAGCCTTCGTCGTGGATGAGACGCTCACCGGCGCCAGCAAGGCCCGCCGCCGCGTGACCAAGCCCGTGACCGAGTGGGACGTGCCCTACATCTACATCGTGGGCGGCCGCAACTCGGCAGCAGCGCCGCTGAGCAACATTTGGAAGGGTGTGGTAAACCGCAAGTCGTTTAAGCCCATTTATTAGGCCAAGTTGGCGGCTTGCATGTAATTTTTGACTGGCAATTTGCGTTCTCTATATAATAGATGAAACACTGTTATATGAAGAAAATAATAGCAATATTGGCGATGGCCCTTGTGACCATGACCGCCGCCCGGGCGCAGGAATATCGCTACGAGATAGGTCCGGCACTGGGCGTCGACGGCTACCTGGGCGACGTGAACGATGGCAACATGTATAAGCACCCCGGGGTGACGGGCGGAGCCGTGTTTCGCTACAACATGACTTCGCGGTGGGCCTTCAAGGCCAACTTGCTCTATGCGGGGCTGAGCGGAAACAGCAAGGATATCGACCGCAAGATACCCGGCGATGGCAACTACGACTTCAAGTCGCACGTCGTCGACCTGGGAGCGCAGGCCGAGTTCAACTTTTTCCACTACGGCATTGGCGCCAAGTATAAGAACTACAAGCGCCTGGTGCCCTACATGGTGCTGGGCTTGGGATTGACCACGGCCTTTGTCGACGGCAAGGTGAATGTGTGCCCCAATCTGCCCATGGGCTTCGGCATCAAGTACAAGCTCAAGGAGCGCCTCGACCTGGGGTTTGAGTTCACCATGCGCAAGGGCTTTGGCGACAAAATCGACGGCCTGAGCGACCTGAATGGCGTGAAGCATGGCTTTGCCAAGAATACCGACTGGTACTCGATAGCCGTGTTCACCCTCACCTATGAGTTCTCCAAGCGGTGCAGCAAGTGCCACTATGTGGAGTAGCCGCATGGGATGATAATGAGATAAAGATACAGAGATAGAGATATAAATAGAGACATGTCGCTGATTGACAAAATAGACAAAACGCGCATCCCGCGCCACGTGGCCATCATCATGGACGGCAACGGGCGATGGGCTAAGCAGCATGGCCACGAGCGCTCGTTTGGCCATGAGAACGGCGTGACCACGGTGAGGAGGATTACCGAGATTGCCAGCGAGATTGGCATAGGCTACCTCACGCTCTATACTTTCTCGACCGAGAATTGGAACCGCCCCGAGGCCGAGGTGCACTACCTGATGAACCTGGTGGTGACCGCCATCGAGCGCGAGACGCCCGACTTGATCAAGAACAACGTGCGCCTCACCATGATTGGCGACAGGGCACGCATGCCGCAATATGCCCGCGAGCGCCTGGAGAAGTGCATGGCCGACACCGCCCACGACACGGGCCTGGTGCTGTGCCTGGCATTGAGCTACTCGGCGCGCTGGGAGATTGTGGAGGCCTGCAAGCAGATGGCCCGCGAGGCCCAGGCCGGCACGCTCAACCCCGACGAGATCGACGACGCCGTGGTGGCCAGCCACCTGGCTACGCGCGACATGCCCGACCCCGACTTGCTCATACGCACCGCCGGCGACCTCAGGGTGAGCAACTACCTGCTGTGGCAGATTGCCTATAGCGAACTCTATTTCACACCCACCTATTGGCCCGACTTCTCCAAGGACGACTTCTTGCGAGCCATCATCGACTACCAGGGCCGGGAGCGACGCTTCGGCAAAACCAGCGAACAGGTGGAAGGCAAGAAAATTTAGCACAACTAAATGAACAAAATTGATAATATGCGATATAAGGTAATTTTACTTCTCGTGGCTCTTCTGGCCGGCGCCGCCCACAGCTGGGCGCAAAACGACGACGTGACCAGGACGGTTAACGACACAATCTTCAATCCTAAAATCATATTCTCGGGCACTCCGCAAAAGTATGAGATAGCCGGCATCAAGGTCACTGGCGTGGATAACTATGAAGACTACATCATCATTGGCTACTCGGGACTCTCGGTGGGCCAGCGCATCGACATACCTGGCGACGACATCACCAATGCCGCCAAGCGCTTCTGGCACCA
>OMUK01000004.1 GCA_900314215.1 uncultured Prevotellaceae bacterium | reverse complement strand
TTTGCCTACAGCATGATACCCAAGGAGGTGCTGGTCAAGGACATCGAGTCGATGCGGGACCCTGAGGCACGCCGCTACATCGAGCAGCTCACAGCGCAGTGGGGACCGCGCGATGCCGTGGGGTAGTTGAGAAAACCTAAACAAGGCTGTGGCCTGCCACTCTGGCCGTGACAAAGGGAAAAATTAAACAGCGTTTTATTTTTCTCTTAGCGCGGCTTGCACTACCTTTGCACTTGGAAAAACATAATTATATTTTTTCAAGTCATGGAGAAGAAACTCATCAATGTGGCCATCGACGGCACCTCGTCGAGCGGCAAGAGCACAATGGCCAAGGCTCTTGCGAAATATGCCGGCTACACCTATATCGACACAGGCGCGATGTACCGCGCCGTCACCCTCTACTGCCTGCAGCACGGCCTCATCGCCGATGGCAAGGTCGACGTCGACAGGCTGGTGCCCCAGCTCGCCAATATCTCCATCACCTTTAAGGTCGAGGGCGGCGTGCAGGAGACCTACCTCAACGGCGTGAACGTGGAGAAGGAAATACGCGGACTGGAGGTGAGCAACAACGTGAGCCCGGTGGCTGCTGTGCCCCAGGTGCGCCATGCACTCGTGCACTTGCAGCAGGAGATGGGCAAGAACAAGGGCGTGGTGATGGACGGCCGCGACATAGGCACCACCGTGCTGCCCGACGCCGAAATCAAGATATATGTGACCTCGAGCGCCGAGATACGCGCCCTGCGCCGCTATCGCGAGATGCAGGCCAAGGGCGACACCAGCGTCACGCTTGCCGACATTGTGAAAAACGTGCAGATGCGCGACCACATCGACACCACCCGCAAGGAGAGCCCCCTGCGCAAGGCCGAGGGCGCCTATGAGCTCGACAGCACGCCCATGAGTGCCGACGAGCAGAACCAGTGGATGATCGACTACTACAAGCGCTGGATGGCCAGTCACGGCTATCAGGCCTAAACATCAGTTTTTTTTCAACGATAGCACGCAAGATACACATATATATATGGCAACAATTGAGATAGATGCGCATTCGGGCTTCTGCTTCGGCGTGACACGCGCCATCACCAAGGCCGAGGAGGAGCTGGCCAAGGGCGGCCACCTCTACTGCCTGGGCGACATCGTGCACAACGCCAGCGAGGTAGAGCGCCTCAAGGCCAAGGGCCTGGTCACCATCACCCACGAGCAGCTCAAGCAGCTGCATGGCGTGAAGGTGCTGTTGCGCGCCCATGGTGAGCCACCGTCGACCTACGAGATTGCGCGCCGCAACGACATCGAGATTATCGACGCCACCTGCCCCGTGGTGCTCAAGCTGCAACAGCGTGTCAACACGGCATTCCACTCGGGCAGCGGCGACGACGGGCAACCGCCCCAAGTGGTGATCTATGGCAAGCGCGGCCATGCCGAGGTCAACGGACTGGTGGGGCAGACCGGCGGCCATGCCCTGGTGATTGAGAGCATCAATGAGATTGACAAAATCGACTACTCCCGCAACGTGTATCTCTATAGCCAGACCACCAAGAGCGTGCAGGGCCTCAAGCGCATTGTGGAGGAGGTGAAGCGCCGCATGCAACCCGGCGCCGAGCTCAAGAGTTACGACACCATATGCCGCTCGGTGGCCAATCGCATACCGCAAATACGCGAGTTTGCACGCAACCACGACCTCATCCTCTTTGTGTGCGGCAGCAAGAGCAGCAATGGCAAGATACTCTTTGCCGAGTGCCATGATGCCAACCCCGAGTCGCACCTGATAAGCAACGAGACCGAAATCGATCCCGCTTGGCTCCAGGGCAAGACGAGTATCGGAATATGCGGCGCCACGTCGACCCCCATGTGGCTCATGCACCGTGTGCAGCAGGCCGTGAGCGCCACAATCGGCGAGGGCGCCAGTGATAAAAATTTAGATTAAGCGATTTTATTTTGTATATATACATATGTCGAAACGGCAGCTTTTCATTATCATAGCTATCCTGGTGGTGGCCGACATCGCAGCTGCATTCTGGTACATGGCCGGACATCTCAACAGCGATGGCAAGGGCATCTTTGGCGACGACATGGAGGAGGAGCAAGTCGACTCGGTGGCCGCCGAGCGTGATGAGCCCGACCACTTCCAGTTGCACGAGCAGCACGCCTACTTTGTGTCGCGCAGCCCGCTTGTGCCCGACGACGGGCGCACCTATCTCACCTGCATCAAGCGCTACAAGGGCCGCATTCCCACCTCGGTCAATGGCAGCAGCGCATTGAACGACTTGCTCTCGGCGCTAAACCGCAAGGCCTTTGACCACGGCATTCCCTCGGTGCAAGTTTGCGTGAACGAGTTTCTGCAAGCGCCCACCTTCAGCATGGGGCGTGATGAGATCGATTACAAGCCGCTCAAGGCGGCTCCCGAAATCATGACCACCTATGGCTATGTGCAGGGCGTGAAAATATATCCGGCCTATGGCTCCCGCAGTTTCTTGTCGATTGCCGTCGACAAAACCTGCTACAATGGCACAGAGTCGACCGAGAGAATGGCCTTTGTCAACTACGACCGCGTGCACCATCGCGTGATCGACTGCGCCGATGTGCTCGACACCTCCCGGGAGTCGGCCATCGTGCCGCTGCTCACCAAGGCAGTCCGCGAGGCCTACGACAGCGACCTCGAGGTGACCAAGTTGCCCACCGAGCTGTGCCCGCGCCGCAACGGCATCTATTTCATATTCCCGGCTGGCACGTTGCGCAGCAAGGAGTCGCAAGTGTATCTCTCCTACAAGAAGCTCAATGGGCTGCTCACCCCCGCCTTCAGCCAGCTGGTTAAAACCAATGCCGATTTCACCACCTACCAACCCATCTCATTCAAGTAAAAATCATTGCCGCAGAGAGCGATATATAGTAAAAATCCCGGGAATAACCTCGGGATTTTTTGTGCCGCTTAGTTGCCGTTTAGTTGGCTTGCTTCTGCATCTTGGGCAGGAATATGGCGCAGATGCCCAGCAGGGGCAGCACGGTGCTGATTTTGAACACATATTCCACACTGGTGTACTCGGCCACCCAGCCAAAGATGGCGCTGCCCAAGCCGCCCAGTCCGAACGAGAGCCCATAGAAGAGACCTGCCACCATGGCGGTGTGGGCGGGCATGAGGTCGGTGGCAAACACCAGGATTGAGGCAAATGCCGAGGCAATGATAAGTCCAATCACGATGGTGAGCGCCACCACCATCCAGAACTGGGGCACATAGGGCAATGCCATGGTGAAGGGCGCAGCACCCAGGATGGAGAACCATATCACATATTTGCGGCCATACTTGTCGCCCAGCATGCCGCCCACGACGGTGCCCACAGCCTGTGCCGCCAGGAAGATGAAGAGGCACACCTGCGACTGACTGATGCTCACGTGAAACTTGTCGATGAGGAAAAAGGTGTAGTAGCTGGTCATGCTCGACGTGTAGAAATTCTTGGAGAACATGAGCACAAAGAGCACCAGCACAAAGAAGCGTATGCGCCCGGGACTATACTGGCGCACCGTGGTCCAGCGCACGTGCACCTGCTGCTTGTAGGTCTTGAGCGTCCGCACATACCAGCGGCCCACATAGTAGAGTATCACCGCCGCCGCCACGGCTATCACGCCCAGCCAGTGTATTGCCCGCAAGCCCTGGGGCAAAATGATGGCGGCAGCCAGCAATGGCCCCACGGCGTAGCCCGCATTGCCACCCACCTGAAAGATGCTTTGCGCCAGTCCCTTGCGGCCGCCCGACGCCACTTGCGCCACCTGCGAGGCCTGCGGGTGGAAGATGGCCGTGCCGCAGCCAAAGAAGGTGATGGCCGTCAATATCATGGCGTAGCCGCTGGCCATCGAGAGCAAGAAGATGCCCGTGAGGGTGAAGAACATGCCCACCGAGAGTTGCCAGTAGTGGTGGTGACCGTCGGCATAGAGGCCCACGATGGGCTGCACGATCGACGAGGTGAAATTGAGCACCAGCGTGATCACGCCCACTTGCACAAAGGTGAGGGCGAATTCCTGCTTCAATATGGGGTAGATGGCAGGCAGCATCGACTGCATGGTGTCGTTGAGGAAGTGGCACAGGCACACCACGAGCAGCACCGAGAAGGTGGTGCGCTCCATCAGTTGGCTTGCACTTGTATTGTTGTTTTCTATCATTATCGTGTGGTTTCAATAATATTGTGTTGTGGGTCGAGCCATAGCGAGACCGACAGGCTGCACAGGGCCAGCGCCGCCCCCACGAGGCACACGCCAGGCCAGTAGCCCGCCTCCCAGCCGCAGCCGGCCAGGAAGGTGCCCAGGGCGCCGCCCACAAAGTAGCTGGTCATAAATATCGTGTTGGCGCGGTTGCTCGCTTGTGGCAGGCGTTGCAGGCAATCGCTCTGGTTGCTCAGTTGCTGGTATTGCAACCCCACGTCGACCACAATCACGGTCACAACGAGGCCTGCATAGGTGTTGCCAAAGAGCCAAGCCACCGCCCAGCCCGCCAGCTGGAGCGCCGCGCCCGCCAGGCTGAAGCGCCACACGCCATAGCGTGGCACCCACTTGCCCACTCCGCTGGCGGCTACTGCGCCCACCAGGCCGCACAAGCCCAGCAAGCCCACCACGTCGCTGCCGGCCCCGAAGTCGCGCGCCAGGTGAAACGCCAGGCACGACCACACTGCCAGAAAGCTGCCAAAGGCAAAGCCGCCGCGCATCGAGTTGATTCTGATGGGGCGTTGCGTGGCCACGATGTGCAGCACCGAGCGCATGAGTTGGCCATAGCTGCCTGTGAAGTTGCTCTGCATCGCGGGCATCACCTTGAGCGTGAGCACCAGGCATGCCACCATGATGGCGGCCGAGATGTAGAACATGGCTCTCCAGCCCAGCCACTCGCCCACCAGGCCGCTTATCACGCGTGCGGCCAGCACGCCCACCAGCAGCCCCGAGAGCACATAGCCCATGTTGCGCGACTTGTTTTGCGGTTCGGAGTATTGGCCCGCGATGGGCATGAAAAATTGCGGTATCACCGAGCAGGCTCCCATGAGCAGACTGGCGCCCCACAGCACATAGATGCTGCTCGTGGTGGCTATCACAATCGCCATGGCAGCGGCAATCGTCATGCACGACACGATGAGCCGCCGGCGCGAGTAGAGGTCGCCGGCTGGTATCAAGAAGCACAGGCCGGCCGCATAGCCCACTTGGGTAATCACCGTGATCAAGTTGGCCTCGACTTCGCCCACGCCAAGCTGGGCGCGCATGAGCTCCAGCAGTGGCTGGTTGTAGTATAGGTTGGCCACAGTGAGCCCTGCCACCACGGCCATCACCAGGATGAGGCTGCGGGGAATGCCGCCATTTTCCTTGAGTTGAATCATTGTGTTTCTCTTTAGCTTATCTTGCCGGGCATCATCTTCAAGTAGGGCTGGATGCGGCTATATGGAATCACCACAAAATAGATGCTGTCGTCGTCTTGCCCGAGCTCGTAGGGCTCATAGGTGAACACCACCCCGCTGGGCAAGAAGGCACAGGGAGCGGCACACAGCTGGCGCTGCACGCCCTCGTCGCCTCCCGGGTTGTAGCAGTGGCTGGCGGTAATGGCTGCACTTGTTGCGCTTGCCCTCATCTGGCGGTTGAGATCGCTTGCGATAAGCTGGTTCACAGCCGCGCGGCTATTGGCATTGATGATGTCGCTGCTCGTGAGCAACTGTCCTGTGGCCAGGTCAAACGAGGCGTAGCCGAACGACTCCTTGCCTGCCGCGCCGCCAGCATAGGAGTTGCAATCGGCCAGATAGGTCACTACAGCGTCGAGTTGCACGCGCTTGATGATGGTGGCGTTGTTGATGCACTCCTCGTGCGACTGCGCTGCCATGCGGGCAAAGGTGCTGGCGTAGTAGCGATACACGAGTGCCGTGTCGAGCACGGCGCTGGCGTCGAGCACGGCGAGTGCGCTGTCGCTATAGCAGGCGATGTTTTGGGCCAGCTGTGTCGAAATCCACTGGCGCACGGCAGCATCCACGGGCTGGTCGCCCTGCGGATACTCGATGGCATAGCTGGTGGCTACCTCGACTTGCCGCAGCGAGTCGGCAGGGTAGGGGGTGGCGGTGCTGTCGGCAGCAGCGGTGCTGTCGGCAGGCGATAGCACCGTGATGGTGCGCACATCGCGCCACGGCTGCATGGCGCTGCAGCGGTCGACGAGCGACTTGGCCTTGGCGCGCAGCGAGGCATAGGCGTTGGGGTCGGCTGTATAGCGGTCGGCGCCATACTCAAGCGAGAGCATGCCTCCAGGTATCGTGTCGAGTGTGAATGTGGAGGGAAACATCACGCGGTCGCCGCTCATGGTCACAATCCAGTTCCATCCCGGCTGGGCGTCGTAGATGTAGAAGATGCTCGTGGTCACATTGTCGGTGATGTGAAACAGATTGTAGTTGTCGAGATCTACGCCCCACATCTTGGGCGACATCCAGTGGCGGTGCGTGTCGTAGATGCTCAGCGAACTGTCGCGGTTCTCGATGGTGAGAAAGCGGTAGGCCATCGTGCCGGCATCCATCTGGGCCGACGGCTGCACCGAGTCGGGCAGATACCACATGGTGTCGATGCTCGCATAGTCGCGCGGGTTGAGCGTGCGCATCTCGGTCTGAGCCCGCATGCCTGCTCCCGAGCCCATGGCCACAATCAGGATCATAAGGAAAAGCTTTTTCAAAATAGTTGCCTTCACTGTCACAATAATTTTTTTAGCGTGCAAAATTAGTGATAAAAATCCGTTTGGTAAATAAGATTAACACGAATAAATTGGTTATCTCGCCCGAAATTCCTACTTTTGATATTTGATAAAAATCTTCATCATTTTAAAGATTCTATAAAACAACTATCCTATTATGAGTGAACAGAAATTCAGAGTTGAGAGCGACCTGCTGGGTGAGCTCAAAGTGCCTGCCGAGGCCTACTATGGTGTACAGACGCAACGCGGTATCAACAACTACCACATCTCACGCAAGAAAATGCGCGACTATCCTGAATTTGTCAACGCCATCGCCTATGTGAAGCTTGCCGCCGTGCAGGCCAATCACACGCTGGGCGTGATCAACGACGAGATTGCAGGAGCCATCTCGCAGGCTTGTCGCGAGATACTCGACGGCAAGCTGCACGACAACTTCCCCATCGACATGATGCAGGGCGGTGCCGGCACCAGTGTGAACATGAACGCCAACGAGGTGATTGCCAACCGCGCCCTCGAGATTATGGGTCACCACAAGGGTGAGTACCAGTATTGCTACCCCAACGACCACTGCAACTGCGGCCAGTCGACCAACGATGTGTATCCCACCACCATACGCCTCACATTCATCCTGCTCAACAAGCGCTTGGTCGAGAGCCTTACCAACATGATCAAGGCCTTGCGCGAGAAGGGCGAGGAGTTTAAAAACGTGATCAAGATGGGCCGCACCCAGCTGCAAGATGCTGTGCCCATGACCAGCGGCCAGGAATTCAACGCCTTTGCCAACAATATGGAGGAGGAAATCCTCAACCTCGACCGCAACGTGAAACTGCTGCACGAGATCAACATGGGCGGCACAGCCATCGGTACCGGCTTGAATGCCGTGCCAGGCTTTGCCAAGCTGTGCACCGAGAATCTGTCGAAGCTCACCGGCGAGCCCTTCACCGTGTCGCCCGACCTGGTGGAGGCTACCCCCGACACCGGCGCCTATGTGAGCTACAGCGGCGCCCTCAAGCGTCTGGCAGTGAAGCTGAGCAAGATGTGCAACGACTTCCGTCTGCTGGCCAGCGGTCCGCGCTGCGGCTTGCACGAGATCAACCTGCCTCCCAAGGCTCCCGGCAGCTCAATCATGCCCGGCAAGGTGAACCCCGTGATTCCCGAGGTGACCAATCAAGTGTGCTTCAAGGTGATAGGTAACGACGCCACGGTGACCTTTGCTGCCGAGGCAGGCCAGTTGCAGCTCAATGTGATGGAGCCTGTGATCACCGAGTCGATTATCGAGAGCGTGACCTGGCTGTGCAACGCCATCGACACCCTCACCGAGGAGTGCATCAAGGGCATCACGGTGAATGCCGACCACACCGCCGCCATGGTGAAAAACAGCATTGGCATCGTCACTGCCCTCAACCCCTACATCGGCTACAAGCAGAGCACCAAGGTGGCCAAGGAAGCCCTCGAGACCAACCGCTCGGTCTACGACATCGTGCTCGAGAAGGGTCTCATGACCAAGGAAAAACTCGACGAGGCCCTCAACCCGCAAGAGATGCTTAAGAGCCACAATTTCCTCAAGTAAGAGAATGTAGCACTTTATCACCCTGCCACAATATAGAGCGATGGCTGCAACCCTGCATGGGGCGCAGCCATCGCTTTTTGCGTTATTTTATACCCCAGGAGTGGGGCGGAGGTTACCAATTGATGGTGAGGTCGACGCTGTGCAGGTCGCAGTGGAAGGGAGGCGTGAGTTTGCTCAGGGTGATCTCGCCGCCGGTCACGGTGGGGAATTCCTGTTTCACGGCCTCGATGATGCGCCCGGCCACGTGCTCGAGCAGCTTGCTGGGCTTGGCCATCTCGCGGGCCACCAGGTCGTAGAGGGCGGCATAGTTGACGGTGCCGTCGAGGTCGTCGTGGTCAATGGCCTGCTGCATGGGGCAGTGCACCGTGAGGGTTACCTCGAAGTGGTTGCCCACCTTGCGCTCTTGCTCGCTCACGCCGTGATAGGCGTAAAACTTGCACTGGTTGAGTGTGATGCTTCCGTTCATTGGTTCTGAATATTTTTTTCTACTTGTTGTCGTCGGTTGCGGCTGGCACCCACACATAGGCGCCCAGGTCGACCGAGTCGCGGGCGAAGCGGTCTTGCCCGTAGCGGTCGTAGCGGGCTGCCTCGGGCACCATCGAGCGGTTGGCCTTGCCTATGGCGCCGCTCTCATTGCGCAGGCGATAGTCAAACACGTAGTGGTCGCGGTCGACGTAGAACTTGGGGTCGCCGCCCCACACGTTGTTGAAGAAGTGCGTGTCGTCCTCGCCGCTGCTCTTGAACAGGGTGTTGTAGAAGTAGATGTTGGTGTTTACAATCTTGTCGCTGCTGGCAATGTCGTTGATGTCGAAGCCCAGGCCATAGGAGATGCAGTTGGCAAAGATGGCGTCGAGTTTCTGATAGGTCTTCTCGTCGTCTTGCTCAAAGAGGATGATATTGGCGCCATCCACGGCCTTGAAGAGGTAGTAGTTGCCAAAGGTGCAATTGGTGCAGCGCACCTTGCCGCCCTCAAAGTAGGCCACGCCGCTGGGTGCGTCGCTGAACTCGGTGCCATAGGCCTCGACCCAGGCGTTGAACGACATGAAGCAGTAGCTGCTCGAGTTGTGCATCACGCAGTTGAGCATGTAGAGCGATTGCTGGGTGGGGTCGTCGCTCATCACCAGCACGCCCGTCGAGGAGCTGTGCACGTCGACGTATCTGAAGTCATTGCCCAGGCCGTAGAGCTGCACGCCGCCCCACTGCCCGCTCATGATGTCGAAGCTGATTTGGCCCACCACGTTGTCGAGGCGGTCGCCGCGCATCACGATGGGCTTCTCCTGCGTGCCTATAGCCTTGACGGTGCCAAATGATACCAAGGCCGCCTTGTCGTGGAAGTAGAGGGTGGCACCGGGGTCGATGGTGAGGGTGACGCCAGGCATCACGGTGAGCGTGTCGTAGATCACATAGGGGCGGTCGGCCGTGAAATGCGTGTCTTGCTTGATGGTGTCGCGCGTGATGCGGGTGAAGTTCTGCCCCCAGGCGCTCAGCACCACACTCTGGGTGGCGCCGTTGGCCACAATGTCGATGCGGTCAAAAACCTGGCTCAGGTCGGTGCCCTTGGCGGTCTCGTCGAGATAGGCCTCGACAAAGACGTAGATGGAGTCCTTGCCGCGTATCTCCACGTCGTGAAACTCGGTGCCCTTCTGGCCGTCGACGTTGAGGTAGAACTTGGCGCTCGAGGCCAGGCCTGCCACCTTGAGCGAGCTGATGCGCACCTGCTTGTCGCTATGGTTGTAGATGATAAATTGCTTGGTGGCGCTGCCCTGGCCGGTCATCACGGTGTCGAAGGCCACGGTGTCGGTCGAGAAGGAGAGCAGATTGGTGCCTGTGGTGTCGAAGTCGTCGTTGATGCAGCTGCTCAGCGCCAGCATCGAGGCAACGGCCACGAGCAATATATAGAAAATCTTTTTCATTGTCATTGTTTAGCAAAAATCACACTTAAATTGAAAACGCTGAAATCTGCAATTTATTGCAGTGCCACGCTATTGCGCCGGGCTCATTGAGCTATAGGCGCAAAAAAAAAATCCCAAATATCGCTATCTGGGATTGCTTAACTAATTAACCTTCTAATACCATTAACATAAACCTTAAACAAAAACGAAATAA
>OMUK01000084.1 GCA_900314215.1 uncultured Prevotellaceae bacterium | reverse complement strand
ACCTGCTCCCATACTACTACAAAAAATCTCGCGAGTAATCCCGCGAGATTTTTTTTGCACATCAGCAAGACGGCTCATTTCGGATGGTTACGGTGATTTCCACGACCAAACAGCAAGAGAGAGAGACGGGCCTCAGGGCAAGCCGCCTCTCTCTCTGTTTTTTTTTACGGTTTTATTGTGTGTCGCGTTATTTCATCAGCGTGGCAGGGTCGAGGTTGTTGCGCTCGATGTCTTTGAAATAGCGGTAGGTGCTCACCTTGAGCTCCATCGTGGCATCCTCGTCGCATATGATGATGGCCTTGTGGTGCATCTGCAGCGCGCTCAGAGTGCACACTTGCGACACGCCACCCTCTACAGCAGCCTTCAGGGCAGGAGCCTTCTTGTAGCCGTTCACGATTATCATCACGCTCTTGGCGTCCATCACAGTGCCCACACCCACGGTGAGAGCGGTCTTGGGCACCTTGTTCACGTCGTTGTCGAAGAAGCGGCTGTTGGCGATCACGGTGTCCTGGGTGAGGGTCTTCTGGCGGGTGCGCGACACCAGGCTGCTGCCGGGCTCGTTGAAGGCGATGTGCCCGTCGGGACCCACGCCGCCCATAAAGAGGTCGATACCGCCAGCCTGCTTGATGCGCTCCTCATATTGGGCGCACTCCTGCTCCAGGTCGTCGGCGTTGCCGTTCAGGATATTCACGTTCTCTTTCTTGATGTCGATATGCGAGAAGAAATTGTTCCACATGAAGGAGTGGTAGCTCTCGGGGTGCTCCTCGGGCAGGCCCACATACTCGTCCATGTTGAAGGTCACCACATTCTTGAAGGAAACCTTGCCAGCCTTGCAGAGCTCGATGAGCTTCTTATACATGCCCAGGGGCGAACTGCCGGTGGGGCAACCAAGCACAAAGGGTTTCTCGGGGGTGGGGCAAGCGGCGTTGATGCGCGAAGCCACATAATTGGCAGCCCACTCCGAAACTTTCTCATAATCAGGTTCGATGATTAATCTCATAGTTGTTTTGTATTAAATTAATTAGTTATCTCAAATTCCGTCCACAAAATTACGAAATAAAACTGACAGCATCAAGTTTTGCCCTCCCCTATTTTGGCACACGGCACAGCGCCACCAAGGGCCGTCCATGCCATGTCGCTCTTGCCGCCCCGGGTTCTGCAACTACATGTTGCCGAGGAGGTTTTGCAATTTAGCCTGTGTTTTCTTGGCGACGATGATGATTTTTCTTAAATTTGCAAAGTGTGGCAGTTGCTCCCCTGGCCATGATGCAGGGCAATTGCCTGACCTACAAAAAAAAACAAACTTTAAAATGAAAAGAAAAACTCATTACTTGCTCGCTATCTCGATGCTGCTGCTCATGCTGGCTTCTTGCAACAACGATGCCGACAAAGTCAAGGACTTTGCCCAGGATTTCGCCCAGGCAGTGGCCCACAACGATGTAAAAAAGGTGAAAAGCATGTATCCCGATGCAGCACAATGCGACTCTTTTGCGCTGCACAACTACTCGCCCGACAGCATGGTCATTCAGGAAATGAAGCAGAAAGGGCTCTACAAGGTGTTTTTCACACCCGAAATCACGGCCACAATCAAGCGCGCCAGCGATGGCACGATGACGGTCGTGAATTCCAAAGGCCTCTTTGCCTTCAGCGATGGCATCGACCAGCTGGCCATCTCCACGGGCTGGTTCCAGCACAAAATGGACGACTTGCAGCGGCAGAAGCAACTGGCCGACACGGCATTCCTCGATTTCTTGTCCTCCAAGGTTTCCAACAGCCTCAATGCCACCATCTCGGCCACCGAGTGGTCGTTCGACATGCCCGAAGGAGGCACCTTCGGACCGCATTCCTCTGAGCCGCTCACACTACACATCAAGGTGCGCAATGCCTCGAGCATGCCGCTCAAGGGCTCTGACTACTATGTGACCAGCGTTGTGAAAGACAACTCGGGTGAGGTCCTGGTCACCAAGACGCTCAAGGGCGTCGATGTGCCGCCTGCAGGCAGCAGCACAATCACCTTTAGAGATAACGACGTCCCTGTCATCGAAGGGGGCTACCTGGGCTCATTTGACAACACTGTGCACTTGAAAGTTTCCAAGGCCAAGATGATTTCCCTCTACCTTCAGCCCACAGGAAATGAATATGAAGAATACAAATCGCAGAAATCGAAATAAAATGAAAAAGATCATATCTCTCACTCTTATCGTGGCCGCTTTGCTAGCAATGACTTCTTGCACGCAAGGCAAGTACAAGGATTTTGCCACGCGTGTGGCTGCCGCTGCCGCCCGCAACGACACTGCCGCTTTGAAAACCATGATCTATGGCGGCAAGCAACTCAATTTTGCCCATTTCACCATGGCGAAGCTAGACGTCTCGAAAGCCAAGATGATAAAACTCGACGAGGGCGGATACACGGTTGACTGGGGCAAGCAGTATCTCGTGATCAAGCCAGTATATGGCGACTCACTCCAGGTAGTGGCAGCTGGCAAGGTGTTCACCTGCAACGACCCTGTGATGCTGGCTGTGGCCCAGCAACGTGGCATCGTTGATGCTAGCGACGATGATATCACTGTGCTGCGTGGCTTCTCGAGCCACGATTTCTCGATCGTGTGGAAACAACACGTGGCCAATTACAACAATAAGACGCTGCAAGCTCAAGGCCAAGCCGTAGCCAACCAGAATATTGATGAATTGCTTACCAAGCTCCATGAACGAATCAATGGTCTCAAAGGCGCTGTGAAGCAAAACCCCGATATCACCGGCACTTCTGCTTTCTACAGAGGCATGGGCGAGCTTGATGACCTTGAGCAAAAACTCGAGTTGCAACGCAGACTCATGAGTGCTTCTCAAGCAGCCGATTTCGCATCACTGCAAAGTTCCTGCCGCGACTTTCGCAACTCAGTGGACTATTAATTAGCAGATAGCAGTATCGCAAAACAACAGGCTGAAGCCCCGCCAGGTTTCAGCCTATTGTTTTTTGTCTATTGGCAAGAGACAAGGTGCACTTTTAGTTCAAATTGGTTCAAATGCACGAAAATTTCAAATTGAACCAATTTGATTTTTTTTTAAATATTACTACTTGCTAATTTTGTTTCATATAATAAATGTTTTTAGCAATGGTTTAATATTATCAACATGCAATATATTAAATCTGAGGATTAATTCAAACAATATCATAACTTTAAACAGGTTTGGAAAATTTAACAATTATGAAAAAAAGATTAATTTCGAATTTTTTGTGTTTCGTGTCTTTGCTTACTTTTTTAGGAGGTCTTTGCTGCTGTAGTGATGATTCTCCAGTAGAAGTTTATCAAAAAAAAGTTGATAATTCATTGTCAGGTGATAAAGATCAATGGACTTCAATATCAAAATCACTTGATGATTTGACATCAGCAATGTCAAATTTTGATCCGAACTATAAGTATACTGGTGAAGACAATCCTGACCTTGTCTATGGACAATTTCAGCCAGACGAATTTGCCAAGGTTCCAAATAGTGATGGCTACCAAGGTTTTATAGATCTTGGATTGACTAAGAAATGGGCTGTACAGAATGTAGGGAAACCATTGAGCAAATATTCTAAAGTCATGGGCTTTAGAGATTTTTTCCCTAACGAAAAGCCCGCAACTCCAACTAAACCTCAAGAAGTATCTTCAGCTATTCCTACAAACATATCGGATGAAAACCAATTACAAAGCCTTTACAATCAAATTGTAACCGATTACAAAAATAGACTGGAAGAACTAACACGAGTCTATAATGACTATAAGTCTGCATACGACAATTACATGGCTGCATATAATCGTGCGATTGCAGAATATAAAAATTATTTATTTAATGAGAAGTATGAATTCCTTCAAGGTGATGAAAATTATTTTGCCTGGGGATCGACTTCGATTATGACAGAGGGACCTAGTCCTATGGATTATTATAATGATTTTTCTGGTTATCCTATGGAATTGACTAACAAATCGAATGACGCTGCTACAGCATTATGGGGTGAAGGGTGGAATACCCCTTCTCCAATAGATGTGCAGGAACTTATTCAGGGATGTACATGGACTGTTGTTAAAATAGGAAACCACAACGGAGCGATTGCACGTGGTCCTAATGGTAAATGCATATTCTTTTCGGCAAATGGTTCTCAATTAGGAGGAACTTTAACTGATAACAAAGGATCTTATGATGGTTATTATCTTACGAATAAACGTGATGGTTCTTTGAGCATGGGCGTTCCTTCCTTCATAGCTTTTAAACTCGATTGCCGTGGCAATAGTGCTCCTACTTTAAATATTATCAATTATAATGTAGATGTACTATGTGGCTACAGTTTGAGAGCAATAAGAAAATAATCGAATTTGACGTGGAGCCTAGTTTTTATTATTTTAGAATAAATCTGATAACTAAATAAAATTATTCAATTCTTCATATAAACATTTAATTCGCAAATTTAAATTGATTCTCTTTAAATATGAAACAGCTAACACTTATTTGCCTTTCTTTGTTATTTGTAATTAGTTGCCTATCATCCTGTGAAAAAGATAATGTAGTTGAGATTTCTCCCGCCGAACTTTATCAACAGAAGGTTGATGGTTCACTGGTAGCACAAAAAGAGCAGTGGTCTACATTGTCTAAATCACTTGATAGCATGACCACAGCAATGGCTAATCTTGACCCGAACTACCAGTATACTGGCGATGATAATCCCGATTTGCAATATAGTCAATTTACCCCCGACGAATTTGTGAAAGTACCAAATGCCGAAGGTTATCAAGGTTATGTTGACTTGGGTCTATCAAAAAAATGGGCTGTACAAAATGTTGGCAAATCAGCAAGTAAATATTCCAAAATATTAGTTTTTGGAGATTATTTTCATGAGGAAAAGCCATCAGCCCCGACGAAGCCTCAAGAAGTTTCCACTGTAATTCCAGATAATTTAACAGATGAAAGCCAGTTGCAAAACTTGTTCAATCAAATTGTCACCGAATATGAAACGAGACTGAGTGAACTGACAAAAATCTATAATGAATATAAGGTTGCATATAGCAATTATATGGCCGCATATAATCGAGCAGTTGTTGAATATAAAAACTACTTATTCAATGAGAAATATAACTTCCTTGATGGCAAGGAATATTATTTTGCATGGGGCTCAAATAAGATAATGACCGAAGGTCCTAGCCCCATGGATTATTATGGTGATTTCTCTGGCTATCCTATGGAGTTGAGCGATTCGTCTAATGATGCCGCAACAGCTTTGTGGGGTGAAGGGTGGGCCACTCCATCGCCTGATGATGTGCAGGAGCTCATTCAAAAATGCACATGGACATCTTATAGAAAAGGTAGCCATATCGGCGTAATTGCACGGGGTCCTAACGGTAAGTGTTTGTTCTTCTCGACAAACTTTTATCAATTAGATAGGACTTTAGTCAATTATTCCAACAATGGTAAAGGTTACTATCTTACGAATAAACGTGATGGTTCTACTAGGGGTGGTGCACCAACCTTTATTGCACTTTCCTTGCAATGGAATAATGATGAAAAGCCAACTGTGAACGTTTATAACAACGTGTGCGACGTGCTTTGTGGTTATAGCTTGAGGGCAATACGGAAATAACTTATTAAAAATGACATATTATGAGACAGATTAAAAAATTTTTCAGATTATCGGTTCTTGTGGCAATCGTGTCGCTGTGCTCGTTGTCGGCAACGGGGCAAACGCAGTGGGAAACAGTAGTCAACGACGACGTGTCGACGATTTCCTACGACACCAACATCACCGACACCCGCAGCGGCAACCACATCGTGTGGGTCAAGACCCGCTACAAGACGGCCGATTGGCAGCAGTACCTCACTCGGCAGTCGGGCGCAAAGCGCAGAGTGGTCTCGACGAAGACCAAAGCTATGTATGACGAAAATTACAATTACGTGATGGTGCGTGACGTATATGGCTATGACAAGAACGGGCGCGTCGTGTTTCACACCGGCGACGACACCTCGGCCGGCTGGGGACCTGTGAACGCAAGCGACCCATTGGGCATCGTGGGTGAGTACCTGGGCAATCAGAATGAGGAATATTAGTTTTTCGATGCAAAAAACAGTATTTTTGGCAGAAAACACGTAATTCCGCAAACGGAATAAAAGGCTGGAGCCGATTCTGGTTTCAGCCTTTCATTTCATCTTTCAAGTGAAAAAAGCCACAAATTTTGGTTCAAATTGGTTCAAATAGCCCCGCCTTGGTCATTTGAACCAATTTGAACCATTCTTGTAACAAAAGAAAGGACTAATTTAGCCGCCGAAAACAGAGCAGATGTTTTGAAGACTTGTAACTAAAAGTAAACAGAATATTCAGTCTCGGGGCAATGCAGTGCGTGCCCTGAGGAAAATAGAGGATTTTGCTTTCGTAACAATTTGGACATATACCATGAATAGATAAAGCATGCTATATTTCATGCACATGACTGGCAAGATTGCGGGTCGTGTGCTTTTTTTTTATAGCCAGGAGCCACATGCGCGTGCGCCCTCCATAGCCAAGAGGAGATGCACATCAAGAAGATCTTGTTCCATCGCCAGGAGCCATTTTTACCCCAATGATCATTTCCAAACCCCGCCAGGAGCCTTAGGCAAGCGCGCTCGCCCCATTGGCGAAAAAGAAAGCCAAGTGACTCATATCAAGTTACTTGGCTTATCAAGTGACCCCGGTGGGGTTCGAACCCACGACCCATTGATTAAGAATCAATTGCTCTGCCAGCTGAGCTACGGAGTCAACGGCGCATTCATTTCTGAATTGCGATTGCAAAGGTACGACTTTTTTTTGAATTACCAACAATATCCCCGATTTTTTTTGAAAAAAAATTATTTTTCTCCTTCAAAAAGCCTCCTCGCCCCCTCGTCAATGAAAAAAAGCACCCTCAAAGTGCAACCAACCCACCCCCTTCCACATCTACCCAGCAATGGGGCAGGTGGCGACGGGGTTAATGGGGGAGGGAGGTGGCGACGGCTTGGAGGATCGACTCGTTGGCCTCGTTGTCGAGCGAGGCAGCTTGCTCTTGATCGAAGAGGGTTTTCATCGTGGGGAACTCGCCGCACACGTCGATGCCCACCACGTTTTCCTGGCGCAGCAGTTGGGCTACCAGGTCGTGCAGTTCGCCGAGGCGCATCTCGCCCTGGTCCCAATTGGTGACGGCGCTGTCGGGGCTCAAGGCGTCTTTGTCGATCGAGAGATACACGTTTTGCCCCTGCGAGAGCTCGTGCTTGCCAGCCACGATGCGGTCGAACTCGTCGCGGGTCACATAGCGCACCTTGGGTTTCACGTCGGCAGGTATCGTGGTCAGCGACTCGGGCGGCATGCCCATGAGGAGCACCTCGCTGAGGTGGCTGTTGTGCCTCACCACGCTGTTCACCCAGTCGCCGCAAGTGAGCACCCCTGTCACCAGCGAGGGTTGCATATCGGTGTGATGGTCGACAAGCAGCAGTGTGAAGGGCTCGGTGATTTTGTCGGTCCACAGCTTGGTCATGTAGTGGTAGTCGCCCGAGTCGATGAAGTGCAGGCCGCGCGGCCCGTAGGGGGCGATGAGGCTCTGTATCTGCTTGCAAGCCTCGGCGCTGAGCAGGCACTCGGTGCCCTCGATGCCCGAGCAATCGATGTGCACAAAATCGGGGTTGCCGGCAAACTGCTCCCACTTGTAGGCTCCCGAGAAATTCATCACAATCACGGGAGCATTCTTCAATCTCTTCATGTCAATTTCTCCCTAGTTTCAAGATTATCGCCTGCAAAATTTGTTCCAACCAGGACCGGAGTGCCCATTTTGTCACCACCGAAGACGATAGCATGTGGCAGTTGCCCACGTGTGGGGGCAAAACACGCCGGCACCAGGGCGAGTACCCAAAATGGTTGTTTTATAGTGGCAAAGGCAAAAAATAGGGCGTGGATTGCATGATTATTTGGAAAATTGAGTTATCTTTGCTTTTAGCAATGGCAGCGCATGCGGGCCGCATAGCGGCACGGCGCGCCAGCTCGTTGCGACATGTTATAAGAAACAGGATTTAGACAAAACATTTAGGCTAATAGAAAGATGAATAAGAGAACCGACCTGAGTTCAAGAATCAAGCTCGACCAAGTGTCGAGCCGCCTATACCAACCTAAAAGCGAGCTGGAACTGGCATCGCTCACGCGGTGTGAGAAGATATATACCAAGATCGTGGAGACGCCAGCCGACGGCGCAGCCGATGTGGCAGCCGACATAGCCCACCAAATCGCGCGCAACGTGCGCGAGAAGGGCCGCTGCGTGATGGGCCTGGGCGCCGGGCGGGCCGCCCTCGACGTGTACGACGAGCTGGTGAAGCTCTACTTTGCCGACAAGGTGAGCTTTGCCAATGTGATTGTCTTCAACATGAGCGAGCTGGGGCTGGGCGACGTGAACTCGGAGTCGCAGAGCACCATCAGCCGGCTCAACGAGCGACTGCTGCGCAAGGTCGACATTCCGCCCGAGAATGTGCACACCTTCGACCCCACCGCCACCAAGGCCAACGTACACAAGCTGTGCAAACTCTACGAGGCGAGCATCGACGAGTATGGCGGCCTCGACGTGGTGATATGCCAGCTCACCAAGACGGGCGGCCTGGCATTTAACGACCCGGGCACCTCGTCATCATCGTCGTGCCGCCTGGTGCTGCTGAGCAACGAGACGCGCCAGCGCATTGCCGAGTCGTACCAGTGCGACATCGCGCCCGACACCGCAGTGACCCTGGGCATCAGCGACATGCTCTCGGCCAAGAAATTCTATGCCGTGGCCTGGGGCGAGGAAAGCATCGACGCCGTGTACAACTCAATCGAGGGCAAAATCTCGGACCTCTACCCGGCCTCGTTCTTGCAGATGCACCGCGACGTGAAACTCACCATCGACCTGGAGGCAGCCACCAAGCTCACGCGCATCAACTTCCCATGGAAAGTGACCAGCTGCGACTGGACGCCTCAGCTGGTGCGCCGCGCCATCGTGTGGCTCAGCGAGCAGACGGGCAAACCCGTGCTCAAGCTCACCAACAAAGACTACAACGACAACGGCCTGAGCGAACTCGTGACGGTGTTTGGCTCGGCCTACGACGTAAACATAAAGATATTCAACAACTTGCAGCACACCATCACGGGCTGGCCTGGCGGCAAGCCCAATGCCGACGACTCGTCGCGCCCCGAGCGCGCCCTGCCCTATCCCAAGCGCGTGCTGGTGTTCAGCCCTCACCCCGACGATGCAGTGGTGTCGATGGGCGGCACGCTGCGCCGGCTGGTGCAGCAAGGCCACGACGTGCATGTGGTGTTGCAGACCTGCGGCGACGTGGCCGTGGCCGACGAGGACCTGGAGCGCACCGTGATGCTCAACAGCATGATCAGCGACCACTACGGCTACCCGCAGGAGCGCCGCCGCGATGTGGCCAAGGCAATCGTCGACGGCCTCAAGGCCAAGAAGCCTGGCGACCCCGACAACGCCGAGATGCGATTTATGAAAGGCCGCATCTTTGTGTGCGAGGCAATCATGGGCTGCACCTACATGGGCGTGAAGCGCGACCACGTGCACGAGCTGTCGCTGCCTTTCTATGAAGACGACCCCTTCGGCCGCGGCAGGGTGACCGACGCCGACGTGCTGCCCATCAAGAAAATCATCGAAGACGTGAGACCTCACCAGATATTCTTTGCCGACGACCTCAACGACCCCTACGGCACCCACTCGCGCGCCACCAATGCCCTGCTCATCGCCATCGACGAGCTCAAAGACGCCGACTTCATGCAGGACTGCCGCATGTGGATGTACCGCGGCCAGTGGGGCAACTGGGACATCGACCACATCGAGATGGCAGTGCCCATGAGCCCCGAGGAGTTCACCTTCAAGCTCAACGCCGTGCTCAAGCACCAGTCGCAAATCCACGACGCCCCCTTCCGCGAGCCCACCGACGACAAACTTTCGTGGCAGAAGACCATCGACCGCAACAAGGCCACGGCCAACATCTACTCGTCGCTCGGCCTGGCCGCCTACGAGGCCATGGAAGCCTTTGTGCAGTATCATCCCGAGCACGACTAGGCTCACACAACGGCAAGTATCCACACACGCCCACTGCAGCGCCCCGCAAGCAACACAGCCGCTTGCGAGGCGCTGCCGCTACTTGCAGGGGGCTATTTAGGCCAAAAAAACACATGAAATTGCAGAAGGAACACTTATTTAGCCTTTTAGAAATGGGTATTTCAAGATTTTTCCCTAAATTTGTAAGCGGCAAGATTTTGCCCGGTGCTCGAGCTATGGGCCACCGCAACTGGCAATGCACATTGCCGCAACTATTTTGAGTGAAACACTCTCACAAAACAGCAAAGAATTATGGCAAAAAAAGACAAATTGGATTCCTTGAGGCAGGAGCGCCGCAGCCTGCACGACAAGGTGATAAACTTTTTCAACACCGAGGAGAATGTGCCCTACAACTACAAGCAAGTGTCGGGCAAGGTGGGTGCCAAGACGCCCAAGCAGCGCGCCCTGGTGGTTGAGATACTCGAGCAGCTCGAGATCGACGGCTTCCTCAACGAGATAGAGCCCGGCCGCTTCAAGGCCCTGCAGCGCAGCGCCGTGGAAGAGGGCATCTTCATACGCCGCAGCAACGGCAAGAACAGCGTCGACACCGCCAACGACGACGGGAAGCCCATATTTGTGGCCGAGCGCAACTCGATGCACGCCCTCAACGGCGACAAGGTGCTGGTGCACATAAGCGCCGCACGCGAGGGCGTGGAGCCCGAGGCCGAGGTCATCAAGATACTCGAGCGCAAGGAGCAAGTGTTTACCGGCACACTGCAGGTGAAGAAATACTTTGCCATGCTCAACACCGACAGCAAATTCCTGGCCACCGACATCTTCATCCCCAACGAGAAGCTCAAGGGCGGCACCACCGGCGACAAGGCCGTGGTGCGCATCGTGGAGTGGCCCGAGGATGCCAACAGCCCCATAGGCGAGGTGATCGACGTGCTGGGCAAGGCCGGCGAGAACAACGCCGAGATCAACGCCATCATGGCCGAGTTTGGCCTGCCTTATAAGTACCCGCAAAACGTGGAGAAGGCCGCCGACAAGATCGAGCCCGGCATCACCCCCGAGGAGATAGCCAAGCGCCGCGACATGCGCGACGTGACCACCTTCACCATCGACCCCAAGGACGCCAAAGACTTTGACGACGCCCTCTCGATACGCAAGATGGACAACGGCCACTGGGAAATAGGCGTGCACATCGCCGACGTGACCCACTATGTGAAGCCCGGCACCATCATCGAGAAAGAGGCCGAGAGCCGCGCCACATCGGTCTACCTGGTCGACCGCACCGTGCCCATGCTGCCCGAGCGGCTGTGCAACTACATATGCTCGCTGCGCCCCGACGAGGAGAAACTCACCCACTCGGTAATCTTTGAGATGGACGACAACGCCAAGCTCTATAACTACGAGATATGCCACACAGTGATCAAGAGCAACCGCCGATTCTGCTACGAGGAGGCCCAGGAAGTGATTGAGACCGGCAAGGGCGACTTTGCCGAGGAGCTGCTCAAGCTCAACGACCTGGCCCAGAAGCTGCGCAAGCAGCGATTTGACGACGGCGCCGTAGCCTTCAACCGCGAGGAGACCAGCTTTGAGATCGACGAGACCGGCAAGCCCATCAAGGTGGTGGTGCACGTGTCGAAAGAGTCCAACAAGCTCATCGAGGAATTCATGCTGCTGGCCAACCGCAAGGTGGCCGAGCACATAGGCAAGGTGAAGAAAGGCCAGAAGGCCAAGGCATTTGTGTATCGTGTGCACGACATGCCCGACGCCGACAAGCTCTCCAACTTCGCCGAGATATGCGCCCACTTCGGCCACAGGGTGAAGACCCACGGCACGGCCAAGGAGGTGAACAAGAGCATCAACAAGCTGCTCGACGAGATCAAGGGCAAGCCCGAGGAAGACTTGCTCTCGATACTAGCCATACGCTCGATGGCCAAGGCCGTGTACTCGACCAACAACGTGGGCCACTATGGCCTGGCATTTGACTTCTACACCCACTTCACGTCGCCCATACGCCGCTACCCCGACATGATGGTGCACCGCTTGCTCGACCGCTACGCCAAGAAGGGCGCACGCAGCGTGAACCAGGCCGACCTGGAAGAGGAGTGCAAGCACGTGAGTGCCCAAGAGCAGCTGGCAGCCAACGCCGAGCGCGCCTCGATCAAGTACAAGAGCGTGGAGTTTATGGGCTACCGCCTGGGCGAGGTGTTCACCGGCAAGATCTCGGGCGTGACCGAGTGGGGCCTCTATGTAGAGGTCGACGAGACTCACTGCGAGGGCATGATACCCGTGCGCGACCTCGACGACGACTTCTACGAGTTTGACGAGAAGAATTACTACCTGATAGGCCGCCGCACCAAGAAGAAATACCAGCTTGGCGACCCCATCACCATCCAGGTGGCACGCGCCGACCTCATCAAGAAGCAACTCGACTTTGCCCTGGTCGACAAGAACAACCCCGCTGGCAGCCACCACATCGACAAGGCTCCCATCACCGAAGCCAGCCGCTTTGCCCACAAGGAAAGCAAGACCGACCGCAAGCGCTCCGACTACGAGGGCGGCAAGGCATCACGACGCCAGCAGCGAGGCCACCGTGGCAACAGCACCCGCCGCGCCGTTGAAGACCGCCGCAAGGGCCGCAACAAGCGTGGTCGCCGTTAAGGCGTGACATATCAATTCCCCCAGCGGGGGCTAGAAAAGCAACGCAAGCGTGCACAAGGCCGAGGCCGATGTGCGCGCTTGCGTTTTTCCTGACACAACGTGGTAGAATTGCAGGGTGCGGGCCTTGTGCCCGTCCGTAACATGGTGGAGTTGCCAGGTAGAATGGCAGGGTGCGGGCCTTGTGCCCGTCAGCAACATGGTGGAATTGCAGGGTGCGGGCCTTGTGCCCGTCCGTAACATGGTGGAGTTGCCAGGTAGAATGGCAGGGTGGCAGGTGGTGGCCTATAGGCATTAAAAAAGCTGACTTCCAATAATGGAAATCAGCTTCAAACTCTTTGATCTGTTGTAGAGCAAGATTACTTAGCGCTCTTCTCAGCAGGTGCGCTCTTCTCAGCAGCACTAGCCTCAGGAGCTGCGCTCTTCTCAGCAGCAGCGCTAGCCTCAGGAGCTGCACTAGTCTCCTCAGCAGCTGCAGAAACTTCCTCAGTTGCGGGTGCGCTAGCCTCTTCAGCAGAAGCCTCTTCTGCCTTGTTATTGTTGCAAGAAACCATAGCTACGCTGAATACAACAGCAAGTAATAAAACTAACTTTTTCATTTTCGTAAAATTTTTAAAATAATAAAACAATAATTTTTTCTTTTGTGATTTAAAATCGATGCAAATTTATAACAAAAGTTTTACATGCAAACAATTTTTCGATTTTTTTTTCTTGTACAACCTGCCAAAGAGCATCTTTTTAAACAAAATTTACATTTAAAATCCAATTAAACTTCACATTTTCAAGCTATTAATTGTCGAAAAAATGGTTTAATTCCAAAATGTTAATTTATGTGAACAAGTTTTTATTTATATTCAGTCAGCTCAGGTTGCAGGGGGCTCTAGAGCCTAGTGGCTATAGAGGAAACGCTTGATGCTGCGCTTGGGAGTCTTTTGAAACTCATTGGCCATCAGCTCGATACGCGCGAGTCGCTCATAGGGAGCCACGAGCTTGTTGAGCTCGGCAAGCACTTGATTCATGAGTTCGGGCAGCTTGTCGCGGGTGATGCCCTGGGCGTCCATCACGTCGTAGTCGGGATAGACAAGTCCCACGAGCTTGCCCTCGCGCTCCACGACCAGGCTCTCGTTGACATAGGCCATGTTGTTGAGCTTGGCCTCGATTTCCTCGGGATATATATTCTGCCCGTTGGCACCCAGCAGCATGGTCTTGAGGCGGCCGCGTATGAAGATGGTGCCGTCGGGGCTCAGGGTGCCCATGTCGCCGGTGTGCAGCCAGCCGTCGTCGTCGAGCACCTTGTCGGTAGCCTCGTAGTTGTGGTAGTAGCCTTTCATCACGTTCTCGCCCTTGACGCATATCTCGCCGGGTATGTTCTCGGGGTCGTCGCTCAGTATCTTGGCCTCCATGATGCCAGGCAGCACGCGGCCGGCGCTGTGCAGCACAAACTCGCGCCACGGGGTGTGGCTCACCAGCGGGGCGCACTCGGTCATGCCGTAGCCCACGGTGAAGGGGAAACGTATCTTGTAGAGGAATTCCTCGACCTCGGCATTGAATGGGGCGCCGCCCACAATCACCTCCTCAAAGTTTCCGCCAAAGGCGTCGACCAGTTGCTTCCTGATTTGGTCATAGATGCGCGTGTCGAGCAGCGGCACTGCCAGGGCCCAGCGCAGCATGCCCTTGCTGATCTTGGGCACGATGAGCTTGGTGTAGATTTTCTCAAGCACCAGCGGCACGGTGATCACCAGATTGGGGTGAATCTCATTCATGGCCTTCACGATGATCTTGGGCGATGGGATGCGGCCCAGCAGCGTGATGTGGCCGCCTGCTGCCAGCTGGCACAGCATGTCGAAGGCGCAGCCATAGGCATGAGCCAGTGGCAAGAACGACACCACCTTGCCGCCTCTGAAGCACAGTTGCGAGTCGAGGCCATAGACGATGTTGCCGGCCAGGTTGTTGCCCGTAATCATCACGCCCTTGCTGAAGCCCGTGGTGCCCGAGGTGTAGTTGATGACCATGAGCTCCTCGTTGCTTATCTTGGGATATTTCACGTCGGCTGGCGTGAAGCCTTGCGGATAGGCGGCCTTGAAGAGGTCCTCGACCTTGCCGAGCGCCTGGCCCACCGTCTCGCCCTCCTTCTGGGCAAGCAGGCTCTGGTCGTCGAGCGAGATGGCGGCGCGCACCTTGTGCAGCATGTCGAAGTCGAGCGTGTCGAAGATGGCCTTGCTCGACATCAACAGCACCGACTCGCTGTGGTTGATGATGTGCTGGGCATCGTTGGGGTTGAACTCTTGCAGAATGGGCACAATCACGGCGCCATAGGTGATTGTGGCCATAAAGGTGACCACCCACGAGGGCGTGTTCTTGCCGATGAGGGCAATGTGGTCGCCCTTCTTGATACCTATTTCCTTATAAAAAAGGTGTGTCTTGGCTATGCACTCGGCAAGTTGGCCATAGGTGAGCGTCTTCTTGGTGTTGTAATCGCTCACTGCGGGAAGTTCCCAGTTATCCTTGAAGCTCTTAGAAAAAAACTCGATTGTATTCTCCTTTATCATATCTTGTGTGAGGCTATAATATATCTATATATCTATAGTTGTGCTAATCGATTGATTTCTCAATCATCTGAGGTGCAAAGTTAGCCAAATAAATTAACATATCGCACATTTCGGGGCAAAATGTGTAATTTCAAGCAGAAAACGAGTATTTCACAAGAGTTACTTGCCGGGGAAGAGGTCCTGATAGATGAAATCGGTGGCGCCGGTGTGGGTCTTGATGTAGTTGAGCGCGATGTTGCCGGCCGAGCGCAGGTGGTCGCGGTCGCTGAGCAGGTGGTCGATCACGGCCTTGAAGCTCTCGGCGCTGTCGATGCAGAAGCCGCCGCCCACGGCGATGAGGTCGCTTGCCTCACGAAACTTGCCGTGATTGGGGCCGAAAATCACTGGGATGCCATACACGGCAGCCTCGTTAATGTTGTGGATGCCGGCGCCGAAGCCACCGCCCACATAGGCCACCTGGCCATAGCGGTAGAGCGACGACAAGATGCCAAAGCAGTCGATGATGAGGCAGTCGAGCTGGGCGGCATCGGCCTCGCTGGTCTGCGAGTAGAGCGCGACGGGGCGGGTGATCTTGCTCTTGAGCTCCTTGAGGCGATGGGCATCAAACTCGTGAGGGGCAATAATGAGCTTCATCTCGGGGTGGCTGTTGAAGTAAGGGATCACGATGTCTTCATCGGGCTGCCAGCTGCTGCCCATCACCAGCGTGAAAGGGCTGTCCTTGACCATCGAGGCGATGAGCGGGAACTCGCGGGCTGCCTGCTTGATTTGCACCACGCGGTCGAAGCGGGTGTCGCCACACACGTCGACGTTGTCGATGCCTATCTCGCGCAACAGGCGGCACGACTCCTCGTTCTGCACATAGATGTGGGTGTAGCAGTGCAGCATCTTGCGAAACATGCTGCCGCCAGCGTGGAAGAAGCGCTGCCCGGGGCGGAAGATGGCCGAGATGATATAGGTGGGCACCTGGCGGCGCTTGAGCTCCATGAGGTAGTTGCCCCAGAACTCATACTTGACAAAGATGGCCATCGAGGGGTTCACCAAGTCGAGGAAGCGCTTCACGTTGCCCGGCAGGTCGAAGGGCATGTAGCACACGGCGTCGACCTTGTCGTAGTGCTTGCGCACTTCATAGCCGCTGGGCGAGAAGAAGGTGAGCAGGATGTGCTGCTCGGGGTGGGCAGCCTTGATTTTCTCGATGAGCGGGCGGCCCTGCTCAAACTCGCCGAGCGACGAGGCATGAATCCAAATATAGCGGTAGCACGGGTCGAGATTTTCTTTCAGATAGCTAAAGGTGGCAGCTTGCCCCTCGAGCATCTTTTTGGCCTTGACATTGCGCGATGAAGCCATTTTCACAGCCAGTCGGTAGGCTTTAATACCTAAGTTATATATAGGATCCATTTTTAAATTTTGGTCGTTTTTTTTCGATTTTAATATATGGTCGAGAGCCGTTGCTGTGTCGAGAGGGTGTTGCTCCTCTTGTGGCGGTGGTGCCATATCAAGTTGTCAATATATACTCGGCAGGAGATTTGTTGCCAAAATCCTGTGGTCTTGTCGGTAGCATGCACGGTGAGCGAGGTGTTGAGGTCGACAAACTCGTTCTGCACGATGTGGGCAATCAAGTCGGTGCGGCTGTAGAACTTGTCGCGGTAGTAGGTGTCGCCCAGGTTGAGCAGGCTGCCAAAGCGCGGGTAGAGCGGGAAGAGGTCCTTGCCGACAAAGACGTTCTCCTCGGCCTCGAGGAAGCGCCAGCGGGCATTCACATTGCCAATGAAGCCACAGGCAGTGAGCCACTTCTCGTCGACGCGGGCACGCTCGCGGTTGATGATGGCGCCCGCCTTAAGGCGCACGGGCATGGCGCCGCCCATGAGGTCGAGACCTAGCATGGGGTTGATGGTCACATCGTCGTTCACGCCCTCGGTATCGGGAGCGTTTTTGCGCTTGGCCAGGTGATTGTATTGGAAGTAGCCGCCCAGCCACAGGCCCTTGTCGAGCGATTGCGGGGCGCCTTGCGACCACGCGTACCACTTGCCATTGAAGTCGACATTGAAGGCCTCGCGGCGCGTGGTGCTCTGCATCTGCCGCCAGTCGAGGTAGAACTCGGCGTAGCTTGCTCCGCGCTCATATTGCACCAGGGCGCCACGCAGGTTGGCGTGGTGATAGCTCATCGAGTCGCTCCACAGGTAGCGGGGCGCGCGCTCCATGAGCAGGGTGCGGGGCAGCTGGCCCACGCTCACTTGCCAGCTGTCGCGAGTGCCTTGCCGCCGGTACTGGTAGTAGAGCGTGGGCTGCACCTTGTAGCCGTCGAGCTGGTCGTTGAGGGGTTGGAACCAGGTGACGCCGCCCTTGAGCAGATGCACCTGGGTGGAGTCGGCCGAGTTCAGTTTCACGCCCACCTCGGGACTGAGGCGGGTGAAGATAAACGTCTGGTCGGGGCGGGCTTCGTCGCCTCCCTCACGATTGTTGAAAACCGAGCTGAAGTCGACACTCCACACCAGCTGCTGCGCCAGGGCGGCAGTTGCCGACAACGCTACTGCAAGAAGCAATGTGACAATGAAGCGTCTCATCTCATCGATCAATTGGCTGGCTTGATATTCTCAATGCCGCGCTTGATGCGTGCTATGGTTTCTTGCTTGCCTAGAATCTTGGTGATGTCGAACATGCCAGGGCCCTTGCACTCGCCCACAATGGTGAGACGCATGGCGTTCATCACGTTGCCCTTGTGGTAGCCGTTGCCGTCGATCCAGTCCATCACGGCTTGCTCGGTGCCCTCCACGTTGTCGAAGTCTTGGGCATTGAGTATCTCGATGAGCTCGGTCATGCGCTCGGGGGTGTCGTCCTTCCAGCGCTTGCGCACGTCCTTGGCATTATACTCGGTGGGAGCCTCAAAGTAGAAGTGGGCATTGGGCCACAGGTCCTTGAGAAAATTGATGCGATTCTTAACGGTGGCCACAGCGGCGGTGATATAGTCGTCGCTGAACTGCGACACGTCGACGTGCTCGGCCAGCAGGGGCTTGAAGTCCTGGGCCAGGGCAGCATCGTCCATGTGCATGAGATACTCGTGGTTGAACCACTTGGCCTTCTCAAAGTCAAACTTGGCGCCGCTCTTGGAGCAGTGGTCAAACGAGAAGTCGCGTATCAGGTCGTCCATCGAGAGGAACTCGCGGTCGTCGCCAGGGTTCCAGCCCAGCAAGGCCAGGAAGTTGACCACAGCCTCGGGCAGATAGCCAGCCTCGCGGTAGCCGCTCGAGCGCTCGCCAGTCTTGGGATCGGTCCAGTCGAGCGGGAACACCGGGAAGCCCAGGCGGTCGCCGTCGCGCTTGCTGAGCTTGCCCTTTCCATCGGGCTTGAGCAGCAGTGGCAGGTGAACGAAGGCAGGCATGGTGTCGGCCCAGCCAAAGGCCTCGTAGAGCAGCACGTGCAGCGGGGCGCTTGGCAGCCACTCCTCGCCGCGTATCACGTGACTCACCTGCATGAGGTGGTCGTCGACGATGTTGGCCAGGTGATAGGTGGGCAGGTCGTCGGCCTTCTTATAGAGCACCTTGTCGTCGAGCACCGAGGAGTTGATGGTCACGTCGCCGCGTATCAGGTCGTGCACGGTCACGTCGCGGCCGGGCTCCACCTTGAAGCGCACCACATATTTCTCGCCGCCGTCGATGAGCGCGCGCACCTGCTCGGCAGGCAGGCTCAGCGAGTTGCGCATCGACATGCGCGTTGAGGCGTCGTACTGGAAGTTCTTGATTTCCTTGCGCTTTTGCTCCAGCTCTTGCGGCGTGTCGAAGGCGATGTAGGCCTTGCCAGCGTCGAGCAGTTGCTTCACATAGTCGCGATAGATGTCGCGGCGCTCGCTTTGCTTGTAGGGGCCGTAGTTGCCGCCCTCGCGCACGCCCTCGTCGATGCCGATTCCCAGCCAAGCGAGAGCCTCGTTGATGTAATCCTCGGCACCGGGCACAAAGCGGGTGCTGTCGGTATCCTCGATGCGCAGTATCATCGTGCCGTGATGCTGGCGGGCAAAGAGGTAGTTATAAAGAGCTGTGCGCACGCCGCCTATGTGCAACGGGCCCGTGGGCGACGGTGCGAAACGCACTCTTACTTTTCTTTCTGCCATTTTTATCTTAATCGTGTATTGTTGTTTTGTATTGTTGTTTTCAATTAGCGTGCAAAGGTAGTAATTTTTGCACGAATTCACATAATTATAAAAGATTTATCTCAACAAATCAGAAATTTGGGACATCGCCTCGCGGTCGGTTTGGTCTACATGGCAGGGTGTTACGGTCACATAGCCCTGCTTGAGGTTGTAGACGTCGGTGCTCTCGTCGGCTGGGTAATCGGGGGCATAGTCGCCGGTCATCCAGTAGTAGTCGTGGCCGTTAGGGTCGACGCGGTGCTCAAACTCGTGCACCCAGCGCCCCATGCAGGTGGTGGTCACCTTGTAGCCCTTGAAGGGGCCTGTGCCATAGGGCATGTTCACATTCAGGCACACGCCCTTGGGCAGCCCGGTCCTGAGCACGCGGGCTATCACATCGCGCACCACGGGCTCGCACTGGGCCATGTCGGCGTCGTAGCTGTAGTTGCCATAGGAGAAGGCCACGCTCTCGATGCCGTGCACGCAGCCCTCCATGGTGTAGCCTATGGTGCCGCTGTTGAGCAGGGCCACGCCCACGTTCAGGCCATGGTTGATGCCAGCCACCACCAGGTCGGGCACGCGGCCGTCGAGCAGCTGGTCGAGCGCCAGCTTGCAGCAGTCGGCGGGGGTGCCGTTCACCACCCACACTTTGTAGCCGGGCTCATCGACCTTGAGCGTGGCGCGCAGGGGCTCGGTGATGGTGATGCCGCCGCCCTTGCCACTCTGGTGCACCAGGGGAGCCGACACCACAACGTCGCCAAACTCGCGGGCCACCTTGATGAGCATCTTGATGCCATTGAAACTGTAACTATCGTCGTTGCCGACGAGGATAAGCGGTCTTTTCTCTCTCATAGCGATGTGTGATTTATACCCTGCAAAATTACAACAATTATGCCATTTATGAAAATGCCCCGCCACCCGAGGGCATCACCAGATGAAGAATATCCACAAGAGTCCTTTCAGCTCAGAGAGAATGACGTCGATAAAGATGATCTCAACGATGGAGTCGGGGCTGCGGCAGTAACCTATAAAGAAAATGATTGTCGCAATCTGGCTGATAGCAAAATAAATATAGCCAAGGCATCCCAATGCCCCCATAACTTTTTCTTCTGTATCCGTTTCCATTTTATTTATTTTTATTTTATGAAGCTATTCCTGCTATTAATAATGCTACCCATCAGGCGACGACGAGTTTTCCAAGACAACCGGCCCGTCCGAACATTTCCAACGGCCACCTTAGGGCCAAAGAGAATTGCAAACACGATGTAGATGACAATTGCTGCTATTAACATATTTTCTTGTTTTTATTGTTCACTTCTTTATGACCGAAATAGTGAAAGGGTTAACAATGCAAGAGTCGCTGGTGAAGCGGGGTGAATGTATTTAAGCCGAATATTAACACATTTTGGGTACACAGCAAGCAGAGGAATAAGTTTTTTTGTTTTTCCCAAAAACTGTCCTGTATCTCACGGCTCTTTCATTTAAAACGAAAAACAGGCCATAGCGCCCCCTGCCCGCTCCGAGGGGAGCAGGCGGATGTGGTGTAGCCTGTGTGTAAGTCCTTTAGATGTGAGTCATAATTCAAAAATTTGTCATTTCTGCGCCATGAAGCGCTT
>OMUK01000083.1 GCA_900314215.1 uncultured Prevotellaceae bacterium | reverse complement strand
GATTGGTTCTTATAACCCTAACACTAATCCTGCTACAATAAGTTTAAATTTCGAGAGAGCACTCTACTGGGTTAATTGCGGCGCAATTCCTACCGACACTGTACGCAACATCCTCTCGCGCGAGGGTGTGATGCTCATGAAGCACCTGCAGGGCGGTGTGAAGAAGGGCGCATTTGACGAGGCTGAGGCTCAAAAGCGCTTCGAGGCTTGGAAGGCTCAGAAGGAAGCTAAGGTTTCTGCCGCCAAGACCCAAGCTATTGAGGCTAAGAAGGCTGAAAACAAGAAGCGCCTGGATGAGGAAACCAAGAAGAACGAGGCTAAGGCTGAGGCCGTGGCCAAGAAGAAGGCCGAGATTGCCGCAGCTAAGGCTGCTGCCGAGGCCGAGGCCGCTAAGGCTGCTGCCGAGGCCGAGGCTGCTGCTCCCGCCGAGGGTGCTGCTCCTGCCGAGGACGCTCCTGCTGAGGCTTAAGTTTCAACACTTAATTCTTAAAACACAGCAAAGCGTTGACCACCCACTTGTGGCCAGCGCTTTGTTTTTTTCTATGCCCACTCCACACCCCGAGCTCGCCGTGCTTCAAAATTGAAGTCACCGGTGGCAGCATAAAAAAACCTGGCATTTCGCATGAAGTGCCAGGTTTTTTATAATGAGTTGCGATTAAAGCGCTCTAGCTTTATTTCTCTTCAGGCTCTTGACCCCACTGCTGCTTGGCCAAGCGGCGGTAGTTGTTGTAGCGCCATTGAGCGTTCTCCTTGGCTGCGTTGAAGAGCTCGTCGGCCTCGGCAGGATACTGCTTCATCACCGATGCGTAGCGCACCTCGCCCTTCAGGAAGTCAACGAAGCCGTCCCAGTTAGGCTCTTTGCTGTCGAGGGTGAATGGGTTCTTGCCCTCTTTCTCGAGCTCTGGGTTGTAGCGCCACAGGTGCCAGTAGCCGCAAGCCACTGCCTTGGCCTCTTCGGCCTGGCTCTTGCCCATACCGGCCTTCAGGCCGTGGTTGATACAAGGAGCGTAGGCGATGATCACCGATGGCCCGTCGTAGGCCTCAGCCTCGCGAATGGCCTTGAGTGCCTGCATGTTGTCGGCGCCCATTGCAATCTGTGCCACATACACGTAGCCATAGGTCGATGCAATCAGGCCCAGGTCTTTCTTGCGTATGCGCTTGCCGGCAGCGGCAAACTTGGCGATAGCGCCCAGCGGTGTAGCCTTAGAAGCCTGGCCGCCAGTGTTGCTGTACACCTCGGTGTCGAGCACCAGTATGTTCACATTCTTGCCGGTTGCAATCACGTGGTCGAGACCGCCGAAGCCTATGTCGTAGCTTGCGCCGTCGCCGCCTATGATCCATTGCGAGCGCTTCACGAGGTATTGCTGCAGGCTCTTCACCTTCAGGTCGAGAGGATTCTCGCTCTCGGCGATGGCCTCGATGATCTTGTCGCTCAGCTCACGGCTCTTGGCGCCGTCGTTCATGTTGTCGAGCCACTCCTGGTAGAGGGTCTTCATCTCGGGTGTCTCGCTCTCGCTCTTCACAGCCTCCTCAACGAGTGCCTTCACGCGGGCACGCATCTTCTCGTCGGCAATCTCCATGCCCAGACCAAACTCGCAGAAGTCCTCAAAGAGTGAGTTGTTCCATGCAGGGCCGTGGCCCTTGTCGTTGGTGCAATAGGGGGTAGAGGGCACTGCTGCCGAGTAGATCGACGAGCAGCCAGTGGCGTTGGCCACCATCTGGCGGTCGCCGAAGAGTTGCGAGATGAGTTTCACATATGGAGTCTCGCCGCAGCCCGAGCAAGCGCCGTTGAACTCGAAGAGCGGGGTAGCAAACTGCGAGTTCTTCACGTTTTGCTTGATGTCGACGAGGTTTTGCTTGCTGGTCACGTGCTTCACGCAGTAGTCCCACAGCTTCTGATTGTCCTCGTTGCCCATGAGGGGCACCATCTTCAGAGCCTTGTTGCCACGCTTGCCGGGGCACACGTCGGCACAGTTGCCGCAGCCCAGGCAGTCCATCACGTCGACCACTTGCACAAACTTGAGGCCGGCGAGTGTCTTGCCTATTGCAGGCAGCTTGTCCTCGTCCTTAAATGGCGACTTGGCAGCCTCCTCCTCGGTCATGAGGAATGGACGTATGGCAGCGTGCGGGCACACAAATGCGCACTTGTTACATTGTATACAGTTCTCGGCATCCCAAGTGGGCACAAACACAGCCACGCCGCGCTTCTCCCAAGCCGATGTGCCAGGCTCCCAAGTGCCGTCCTCGCGGCCCTTGAAGGCGCTCACGGGCAGCAGGTCGCCGTCTTGTGCGTTGATAGGACGCACCAGGTCGTTGACAAATGCCGGTGCATCGTCCTTGCGATCGTCGTCGAGTGGCAGCTCGCTCCAAGCGGGATCAACCTCGAGTTGCTTGTACTCGTCGCCGCGGTCAACGGCCTCAAAGTTCATGTTCACCACATTCTCGCCCTTGCGGCTGTAGCTCTTCACGATGAAGGCCTTCATTTGCTCCACAGCCAGGTCGATAGGTATCACCTTGGTGATGCGGAAGAATGCCGATTGCAGAATGGTGTTGGTGCGGTTGCCCAGGCCTATCTCTTGTGCAATCTTGGTAGCGTTGATGTAGTACACGCTGATGTTGTTGTCGGCAAAGTATTTCTTCACGCGGTTAGGCAGGTTGTCGGCCAGGTCGTCGCCTTCCCACACGGTGTTGAGCAGGAATGTGCCGTTCTTCTGCAGGCCGCGGGTCACGTCATACATGTGCAGGTAGGCCTGCACGTGGCATGCCACAAAGTTTGGCGTGGTCACCAGGTAGGTCGAGTGGATGGGCTTGTCGCCAAAACGCAGGTGCGAGCAGGTGAAGCCGCCCGACTTCTTGCTGTCGTAGGAGAAGTAGGCTTGGCAATACTTGTCGGTGTTCTCGCCGATGATCTTCACCGAGTTCTTGTTGGCGCCCACGGTGCCGTCGGCACCCAGGCCGTAGAACTTGGCTTGGAACATGCCCTCGTCGGCCACGTTGATTTCCTCCTTCTGAGGAAGCGAGGTGAAGGTCACGTCGTCGACAATGCCTATCGTGAAGTGATCCTTAGGCACTGGCAGCGACAGGTTCTCGTAGACCGAGAGAATTTGGGCAGGAGTGGTGTCCTTTGAGCCCAGACCGTAGCGGCCGCCCACGATGAGTGGGGCGTTCTCGGTGCCATAGAAGCAGTCCTTCACGTCGAGATACAGGGGCTCGCCATTGGCGCCGGGCTCCTTGGTGCGGTCGAGCACTGCGATGCGCTTGGCCGTGCTTGGCACAGCTGCCAGGAAGTGCTTGGCCGAGAATGGGCGGTACAGGTGCACTGCCACCATACCCACCTTCTCGCCTTGTGCGGTGAGGTAGTCGATCACCTCGCGTATGGCCTCGGTAACCGAGCCCATGGCGATGATCACGCGCTCGGCATCCTTGGCTCCGTAGTAGTCAAAGAGGCCATAGTGGCGGCCGGTGATCTCGTTGATCTTGTTGATATAATCTTCAACGATGCCAGGGATGGCATTGTAGTACTCGTTGCTCGACTCACGGTGCTGGAAGAACACGTCGGGGTTCTCGTTGGTGCCGCGGGTCACGGGGTGGTCGGGGTTCATGGCACGCTTGCGGAAGCGGTCCAGAGCCTCGCGGTCGAGCAGTGGCTCCAGGTCTTCCTGCTGCATGGCTTCCACCTTCTGAATCTCATGGCTGGTGCGGAAACCGTCGAAGAAGTTCAGGAATGGCACGCTGCCCTTGATGGCGCTCAGGTGAGCCACAGCAGCGAGGTCCATCACCTCTTGCACCGAGCCCTCGCACAGCATGGCGAAGCCCGTCTGGCGGGTTGCCATCACATCCTGGTGGTCGCCAAAGATGCACAGCGTGTGCGATGCCAGCGTGCGGGCCGTGACGTGGAACACGCCAGGCAGCAGCTCGCCGGCAATCTTATACATGTTGGGGATCATCAGCAGCAAGCCTTGCGATGCAGTGTAGGTCGTGGTGAGAGCACCTGCCTGCAGCGAGCCGTGCACGGCACCTGCAGCGCCACCCTCACTCTGCATTTCTTGCACAGTTACTGTTTCGCCAAAGATGTTCTTACGTCCGGCAGCAGCCCACTCATCTACGTGTTCTGCCATGGGCGATGACGGAGTGATAGGGTAGATAGCAGCTACCTCGGTAAACATGTAGCTGATATGCGCAGCCGCAGTGTTACCGTCACACGTCATGAATTTTTTTTCTTTACTCATGATTTGGATATGATTAAAAATGAATTAGTTGTTTTACTAGTCTTTTACTAAAGTGCGAAGTTACGCAAAATCGCACACTTTGGCAAGATTTTCGCCATCTTTCACAATTTTTTCACGCATTTTTATCGGCCTGTTTTCCGCCCCTTTTTTATCGGCTTTCAGCATATCGACCTGCGTTTTATGAAATCGTTTTTTCAGCCTTTTTACTCATTATTTTTATAATATAATATCTCATATCAAGGTTTTTTTGTAAGTTTGCAGTAAATTTCAAGTTTAAAGTAGGCTAAAATGAAACTCAAAATATATTCTCCACAATTTATCAATAGTGATCACGACGTGATTGTGCCCGCCGACGACCAGTCGATGAGCGAGTATCCCGTCTACATGGTGTGCGACGATAGCGTCGTCGCCAGTGAGCTCTATAATTACATCACATCGAGTCTTGACCTCGAGAAACCTATCACGGGTGAGGACTTCAACGATGCGCTCGACCACGCGCTCAACACGCCCGAGCACCGTGTGAAGCGGTGCAACCTGGCGCTGGCCGTCTACAACCGTGGCGGCTGCTTTGTGGCGCAGATGGGCAAGACCCGCGTGCTGCAAGTGAGCATGTCGACCCAGGAGATTGAGTATGACTCTCGCGCCCAGGTGCTCGACATCTATAGCAGCAAGGCCAAGGTGGAACTCATCAAGGAAGCTAAGCCCGACGACTACATCTTGCTTTGCTCGGCCGAGAACTTCGACGAGAAGGCTGTGCGCAAGGTGCTGTGCCAAGAGGACAAAGACGATCATGCCAAGATTTCAGAAATCAAGAAGCTCTTGAGCAATGTGAAGACCGAGGGCGGCTGCACTCCGGCAGTGGTGCTCAACCACATTGAGCAGGCTACTGGCAGTGGCGTTTCGCTTAACTTCGATTTCCTGAATGGCTTCAAAGTCAAGTATCTGCTTTATGTCTTGGCAGCTGTGGTTGTGGTGCTGCTTGTGGTGTGGGGCGTGAAGGCGTTGCCCGGCCTGTTCAACAGCGACGGCGTGTCGACCGTGAATCAGGAGGTGTCGATCTCGACCACGCCATCGCATGATGCCGACGTCACCTATGTGCGCGACTCGCTTCTCATCAAGGCCGAGCAAGACTCGCTCAAGGCTGTGGCTGCCAAGGCCGATTCGATTAAGCGTGCTCAAAAGGCCAAGGCCGATTCTATCAAGGCTGTCAATGCTAAGAAGCGTGCCGAGGCCGATTCTAAAAAATCTCAGGCTGCCGAGGAGGATGTGAAGGTTGTGCACTCTGAGTCCTCTAGCGAGTCCAAGCCTGCCGAGCAGCCTGCAGCACCGCAACCTGCAGCTCCAGCAAGCAAGCCCGAGTAAAATCTAAACTACAATATCGCAAAGTCACACACCCACGATAGTTTCGGCCATCGTGGGTGTTTTACTTCATAATCCCGCTATCAAAAATTGAAATTTGCCAAATTGCGCTTGGCAGGGTGCGGCCCTTGTGGCCGTAATAAATGTACATAAGTAACCATCCGAAATGAGCCGTCTTGCTGATGTGCAAAAAAATCTCGCGGGATTACTCGCGAGATTTTTTGTAGTAGTATGGGAGCAGGT